>DATGII010000148.1:0-48420 GCA_035295805.1 Bryobacteraceae bacterium
AATTCTCCGCCGCCGAGCTTGTGTCTTGGGCCGTGAAGACTCACGGCGACGCGTTCGGGATCAGCAACAGTTTTCAAAAGGAAGACATGGTGCTGGTGGATCTGGCGTCGCGAGCCGGTGGTTCCTTCCGCGTCTTCACGCTCGATACGGGCCGTCTGCACGAAGAGACTTATCAGATGATGGAGACCGTCCGCGAGCGCTACGGAATCCAGGTGGAGCCGGCTTTCCCGGACCGCGACGAGGTGGAGCGCATGGTGTCCGAGCGCGGACCCAATCTTTTTTATGGCAGCGTGGACGCGCGCAAGATGTGTTGCGAGGTGCGGAAGGTCCGTCCCCTGGAGCGGAAGCTCGCCCAGTTCCGCGTCTGGGCAACCGGTTTGCGCCGCGAGCAGACGCAAGCGCGCGCCCGCATCCACAAAGTGGAGGAGACCGGCGGCCGCATCAAGTTAAATCCGCTTGCCGATTGGACCAGCGCGCAAGTGGAGGAATACACGCGGGCCAACCGGGTCCCGGTTCATCCCCTCTACGCGCGGGGATTCCCCAGCATTGGCTGCGCTCCCTGCACGCGCGCCGTGGAACCGGGCGAGAGCGAGCGCGCCGGGCGCTGGTGGTGGGAGCAGGGCGGCCCGCGCGAGTGTGGCATTCACTTCGCTCCGGACGGCTCGGTCGAGCGCATCGCCCCCGCCTCGAAAGATTCATAACCAAGGTTGGATCGGGGCTGCATCCAAACTGGGCTACACTGGAGAGCTTGGGTCTGGTTTCCGTTTGATCGATCTCCATTCGCACACCAACGAATCTGACGGTACGTGTTCGCCCGCCGAGTTGATCGATGAGGCCCTGCGCGCCGGCGTGGACGTTCTCGGAATTACCGATCACGACACGTTTCGCGGATTCGATCAGGCGGCTCCGCTGGCGCGCCAGGCCGGCATCGAGGCGATCTGCGGGATTGAGCTGTCGACCAAGCTGCACAGTCAATCGGTCCATCTGCTGGGTTATTTTCTCGGCGACGACCGGCTCCACGATTTCCGCAAGTGGGTGCTCGAGATGCAAGCCTCGCGGCGCGAGCGCAATGTGCGGCTCGCGGCCCGATTGCGGGAGCTGGGATTCGACGTGACGCTGGAAGAAGCCGAGGCTCGCGGGCGCGGTATGACCGGCCGGCCGCACTTCGCGCAGCTGCTTGTGGAGAAGGGATATGTTCAAAGCCTTCGCCAGGCCTTCGATGAATATCTCGATGAATCGGCGAAAGGCTATGTGCACCGGATCGAGCCGCAATTCGCCGAAGGCGTGGCCCGCATCCGGGATGCCGGGGGGATTGCGTCGCTAGCCCATCCCGTGCGCGTCAAAGGCGATGTTCCCGCGCTGCTGCCGGAGCTGTGCGATGCCGGCTTAAACGCCATCGAGGCCTATCACAGCGATCATGCACGCCGCGACACGGAGCAATATCTCGGGCTGGCGGAGCGTTACGGCCTGATGGTCACGGGCGGCTCCGATTTTCACGGCGACGTCAAGCCGGGCGTGCTGCTGGGGTCCGGCTATGCCGGCAACTTGCGGATACCCGCCGATCTGATCGATCAACTCAGACAACACGCGCGCTGAGGGCGCCTGCCTGCAGCCGCGTTCCGGATTTTGCGTACGCCGCGCGGACGATCGCCAGCGCCGCGACGCATCCGGATTGCGGCGACCGGATGGAAGAGGTAATCTCGCCCGCCTCGTTTCCATCCGCTGCCAGCCTGCTGCCCGGCGCCGGCGGTTCGGCCGATTCTACTTCCAGACGCACGAGCAACTTGTTGACGTGACCTTGCGCGCGGATGCGCTCGACGATTTCCTGCCCAACGTAACAGCCCTTGGTGAAGCTTACCGCATCCAGTTGCTGTGTTTCCTGAGGCAGCGACGTCTCGCGAATATCTTCGCCATAGCGCGGCTTGCCGTTTTCGATGCGGACCGCGCGCGCGTCCTCCGCGCCGGCAGCCCTCGCGCCAGCGCTCTCCGCGATCGAGATCAGCTGCGCGGATTTTTCGGTTGCGCAGATGACGCGAAAGCCCGGCTGCCCGGTCAAGGTGGCGTCGACCACCGTAAAATCAGGCCGGTTGGCGAAGGCGTCGCGCCTCGCGGGCGCAGCCGGCCCTTCGATGCCGAAGGCCGCAGTCTCTTCGGTGATATCTTCGATTTCCACCTGGTCGGCAACCTTGTATTTCAGGATCAAGGCGGGCAGCTTCCCGCGCAGTTCCGGTTCCGTGTCGACGAGGAAATGTTCCGCAAAACAGAACAGGTGCAAGTCCGCCTGAATGCGCCCCTGCGGCGTGAGCACGAACGCGTAGCAACCCATGCCCGGCGTCATCTTCTTGACTTCGTTGCTGGTGACGTTATGCAAGTAGCGCGCGCGGTCGCGCCCCCGCACGCGAAACCGGCCGCGCGCCGAGAGATCCAGCCACGCCACGCCGTTCCGCAGCGCTTCGTAACCATTGGTCATCAATTTCAGTTTAGAAGATGCGGCGCAGATAGGCCGAAATCAAAATGATCACGAATCCCGAGATGAATGCCCCGGTCATCTGCCGGATCCGGCGCGCGTTCGCGGGCCGCAGAGCCAGAATCCCCGACGCAAACACGTGGGCGACCAATAGCAGCTTGACGATCAGCAGCGTGCGGTAGCGGCCGCTGTGTCCGGGCATCGCGATCACGTTGTAGACGCCCGAGACGATCAGCGCCGCCATGGCAATCCAGAGCCAGGGGCGAAACCGCGCGGCGGCTTTCTCGGACAGCGTGGCGGCCGACTCGGGCGACAACGCGGCGGCTGCCGCGCGCAAGGCCAGACTGCCGAAAAAGAAGCCCCCCACCAATGTCGCGACCGACGCGAGGTGGAGCCAACGCATGATTACGGCCGGGACATCACCCATACGGTTGAGTATACAATCGGCGTATGATCCACGAGATTCTCCCGGTGGGCGCGCTGCAGTGCAACTGCTCGATTTTCGGCGACGAAGCCACCCGGGAAGGACTCGTCGTGGATCCGGGCGACGAAATCGACGAAATCCTCGAGATCATCCAGCGGCACGGGCTCACCGTGAAAGCAATTGTCATCACGCACGCCCATATCGATCACATCGGCGGAGCACAGAAGCTGAAGCAGGCCACCGGTGCGCCCGTCTACATGAACGTCAACGATGTAGAGCTGCAACAGATGCTCGACGTGCAGGCCTCCTGGCTGGGGATGCGGCCGCCCGAAGCCGTCGCGATTGATTCGCCCGCGAAGGATGGCGACCGGCTCGTGGTCGGCGCAACCGAATTTCATGTGTTGCACACGCCCGGCCACACGCAGGGAAGCATCAGCTTGTGGATCCCTTCGGAAAACAAGCTGGTGGCGGGCGACACGCTGTTTCGCGACAGCATCGGCCGCACGGATTTACCGGGCGGTGACGGCAAACAGATTTTGCGCTCCATTCACGATAAGCTGCTGCCTCTACCCGAAGAGACCGTCGTGATTCCCGGGCACGGAGAAAACACCACCATCGGCCGGGAGAAGAGCTTCAACTACTTCCTGCAAAACCTCGCGTAACCACAATGATGCCTCAACGCTGTTCCGCTGCTGTGTTATCGCAAGCGCAGGCCCCGGTCAGGGTCGCCGCGGTCGATCTGAAATCGCCCGGGCCGGGCGAAGTCCTGCTGCGCATGGAGGCATGCGGGATCTGCCACTCCGACCTGTTCATCGCGGGTTTGGAAAAACTGTCGCTGGCGCCGCTGGTGCTCGGCCATGAAGGGATCGGACGCATTGAGTCCGTCGGTCCGGGCGTGAGCGGATGGGCGGCGGGCGACCGCGCCGGCGTCACCTTTTTAGGGACCACATGCGGAACGTGCGAGTGGTGCCGCGCCGGCCGCGAGCGCTTCTGCCCGCAGCAGACGAATTTCGGCTATACGCTGCAGGGAGCGCTGGCGCAATATGTAACGGCTCCCGCGGCGGCGCTGGCGCGCGTGCCGGCCGATCTTCCGGCTGCCTCGGCGGCTCCGCTCTGCTGCGCGGGCTGGACGGCCTTCGGCGCCCTTCGCGAGGCCGGCTTAGATTCGGGACAAACGGTCGCGCTCTTCGGGTTGGGCGGCCTCGGCCATCTCGGGCTGGCGATGGCGTGTCATCGCGGCCTGCGGGTCGCCGCGGTTGACCCCGCGGAAGAAAAGCAGCAACTGGCGCGCGCCGCCGGCGCCGAAGTGGCGCTGCCGTTTGAAAATTCCGGACGCGTTCTGCAGAAAGAGCACGGCGGCGTCGATGCCGCCATCGTGTTCACCGCCGCGGCGAACGCCATCCCTCAGGCTTTCCGCGCATTGAAACGCAACGGCACCCTGGTGCTGGTCGGGCTTTCCACCTCGCAGTACGAATTGCCGCTGGTGGAAACGGTCACGCGCGGCATCACCATCCGCGGCAGCTATCTCGGCACACGCCAGGATCTCGAAGATGTATTCGGGCTGCTGCAAGCCGGAGTCCTCAAGCCGCAAGTGCACATGCATAGCCTCGACGAAACGCCATTTTTACTGGACCAGATGCGCCGCGGCGCGCTGCTGGGCCGGGCTGTCATCGGCTTCTGATAAGATTTTCGCTATGGCCGACCCCAATGTTTATACGCCCAGTCCCGAATTCGTGCAGCACGCGCGCGTGCGGGGCATGGATGCGTACCGCGACATGTATCGCAACGCCGCGGAGAAGCCGGAGGCGTTCTGGGGCGGGCTCGCGGAAAAAGAGCTCTTCTGGTTCCAGGGCTGGTCGAGCACGTTCGAGTGGCAGCCGCCTTTTGTGAAATGGTTTGCGGGCGGCAAAACCAACGTCGCGTACAACTGCCTCGACCGTCACCTGACGACGCACCGCAAGAACAAAATCGCGCTGCTGTGGGAGGGCGAGCCGGGCGACCAGCGCATGATTTCCTACCAGGAGCTCCACCGCCTCGTGTGCCGCTTTGCGAATGTGCTGAAGGCGCGCGGCCTCAAAACGGGCGATCGCGCCATCATTTACATGGGCATGATTCCCGAGCTGCCCATCGCGATGCTGGCCTGCGCCCGGCTCGGCATCACCCACAGCGTGGTGTTCGGGGGATTTTCGGCCGAAGCTCTGAAGACCCGCATTCAAGATCTGGAAGCGCAGATCGTGATCGCCGCCGACGGCGCCTGGCGGCGGGGCCGCGAGGTCCGCCTGAAAGACGCGATCGACGAGGCGCTGCACGAGTGCCCCAGCGTGCGCGACGTGATCGTATACAAACGCACCGGCGGCTCCATTCAGATGAAGCCCGGGCGCGACCATTGGTGGCACGAGCTGGACGAAGGGGCGAGCGAGGATTGCCCGGCCGAGCAGCTTGATAGCGAGCATCCGCTGTTCGTGCTCTATACGTCGGGAACAACCGGCAAGCCCAAAGGCATCGTGCATACCACGGCCGGCTACCTGCTGCACGTCCACATGAGCGTGCAGTGGATTTTCGATCTGCGCGACGAAGACACCTACTGGTGCTCGGCCGATATCGGCTGGGTCACCGGACACAGTTACATTGTGTACGGCCCTTTGTCGAACGGCGCCACCAGCGTGCTCTACGAAGGCTCGCCCGACCACCCGCAGCCCGACCGCATGTGGCGGCTGATCGAAAAATATCGCGTCAACATTCTGTACACTTCGCCCACCGCCATCCGCGCTTTCATTCGTCACGGCGATCAATGGCCGAATGCGCACGATATGTCGAGCCTGCGACTGCTCGGCTCGGTCGGCGAGCCGATCAATCCCGCGGCCTGGGAGTGGTATTACAAAACCATCGGCAAGCAGCGCTGCCCGATTGTCGATACCTGGTGGCAGACCGAGACCGGCGGCATCATGATCGCGCCGATGCCGGGGGCCGTGCCGTTGAAGCCGGGCTCGGGCACGCTGCCGCTTCCCGGCGTTCTGGCCGACGTGGTCGATCTCGAGGGCAAGCCCGTTGCTGCCAACCGCGAAGGTTTTCTGATTATCCGGCGGCCGTGGCCGGGTATCGCGCGCACCATCTGGCGCGATCCCGAGCGCTACAAGCAGCAATACTGGGAGCGCATTCCCGGGGTATACATGACCGGCGACGCAGCGCGGCGCGATGAAGACGGTTACTACTGGGTTCTCGGCCGCGTCGATGACGTCATGAACGTGAGCGGGCACCGTCTCAGCACGATGGAGCTGGAATCGGCGTTAGTCCGCCATCCCGCGGTCGCCGAAGCGGCCGTGGTGGGAAAACCGCACGAGATCACCGGCCAGGCCGTCGCCTGTTTCGTCACGCTGAAGAAGGGCGACTGGAATCACGAACAGCTTGCCGAAGATCTGCGCAAGTGGGTGGCGCACGAGATCGGCAGCTTCGCCAAGCCCGAGCAGATCCGCTTCACCGACGCGCTTCCCAAAACCCGCAGCGGCAAAATCATGCGGCGGCTGCTGCGGGAAATCGTGACGTCGAATGCGGTGACAGGCGACGTCACCACGCTGGAAGACCTGTCTGTGGTGACGCGGCTGGCGGCGCAGCACGACGAAGACTAAGGCATCCGGTAGAGATAGATCCCGCTCGGATCATTGGCGGCAGCTTCCTGAATCGCCTCTTGCGAGATCGACATTCCGCGCGAGGCCGCCAGCGCGAAGCCCTCGCGGGTGTAGTTGTGCCATTTCAGCTGCCGGCAGCCGTGGCGCTCGGCGAGTTCGAGAATCTGGCGACCCTCCACGCGATCGGGCGCGCGCACCTTCTCAATCTCCTCCATGTGCTCCTGGTGCGCGTGCCGCATCAAGGCCGAAGGCGCGATGTCGAGCAGCCAGTGCCGGATCCCGCTCTGCCGCGGGGGCTCGGTGGCCAGCGCTTCCGTGACGTGAGCCGGCAGATACAGCAGCAGTCCTTCGGTGATGATCAACCCCGGCTCGCTTCCCGCCGCCGCCCAGACCGCCTGCCGCTCGGATGCCACGGTCAGATCGGCGGAGATGCGCTCGCGGCGGCAGCGCGGCTTCTCGGACGCCAGAATTTTCTCTTTATATTCGAGGATCGGCGCAAAATCGACTTCGATCCATCGCAGGTCGCGCCGCAGATCGAGCCGCCACGCGCGCGCGTCGAGCCCCGCGCCCAGCAGCACCACCGTGCGGATGCCGCGCTCGGCGATGGCTTCGAGCAGCATTTCATCAATGCTGCGGGCGCGCAGTCCGACCACCGCGACGCCCAGCCAATCGTGGGCCCCCAGTTTTCGCAGCAAGTCCATCCCGCGCGAGCCGGCTAGCCGCTCGGCGAACGGATCCCGCAGAACGCCATCCGGCCGCGCGGTTTCGCGTGCCCGCGCCGCCGCGACGATGAGCGCCGTATCGCTGACGTGTTCCACCCGCACTTCGCTCGAAGACATGTTCTTATTATGAGTTCGTCTCCGCTAAAACGTGAACCGGGTTTGCAGTTCCAAGCGGCGGTTGTTGGCGGATTCGGAAAAGCCGGTACCCCCGAGCGTGTTCGCGCCCGCCGGTTGGTTGGCTTGCCCAAACAGGGGCGAGGTAATATTGCCGATGACCGGCCCGGGGTTGTTGTGGTTAATAATATTGCGGATCGATGCCGAGAAGCTCAGGCCATAGCGGTGGTCGCCGCTGCCTTTACCATCCGCGGGCGGCCGCACCGGGCCGAATGCGAACGCGCGCGCGAAGCGCAGGTTCAACAGGATCGATCCCGGGCCGCGCCCGTAATTGCGGGGGAGCAGCGTTTCGCCGGGCGCCGGGTTCGGGTCGAGCAGCCCGTACGGCGTCGCGAGCACGCCGGGCCTGGCCGGATCGGCGGCGATGCCCGGCCGGGCGTTGAAGAGCGTATCGCCGTACACATCGCGGCCCACCGTGATATCGAACGGCGGCCCCGATTGCAGCGTCAACAACGGGCTGAGCCGCACGCCGCCCCAGGCTTCGACTGAGCCGCCGGCTGACACACGATGGCGGATATCGGTGGCCGCGGGCCCGTATTCGCCCGAAGGATTGTACGGATTGCCGGGAAACGTCGTGATGTCGTCGGTATTGCTCAGCGCGCGGTTATAGGTGTACGAACCAAAGAAGGAGACCTTCCGGCTCAAGCGCGTGTTGATGTTCGTGATCACCTGGTTCTGGTTGTAGAGGCCCGAGGACTGCATCTCGAAAATCGGCCCCCTCGTTCCGGGCGCGAACAACTCCGTACCGAACAGCGGCGGGTTCACGTCCTCCGACCGCAGCATGTGGAGCCCGTGCGAGTTCGCATAGGTGACGGCGAGCGTGGTGGTGTGAGTGAGCTGCCGCTCCACGCTCAAGGTGGATTGCATCAGGTACGGCGCACGCAGCTCCGCGGCCACACGCTGGGTCGCCACCGGGCTCCCGAGCGCGGCAAGAACCGAAACCGGCGGAATCTCGGGAAAGAAACCGGGATTCGTAACGACATATTGCTGCTGGACAATGCCGTTGTATCGCCGCGCCGCGATGGTGTTTCCCAAGATGAATCGGTCGTAGAACATGCCGAAGCCCGCACGGATTACGGTCTTGCCTCCGCCTTTCGACGACTTCGCGCCGGGCGCCCACGCGACGGCGACGCGCGGCGCGAAGTCGCGCCAGTCGTGAATGTTCGATTGGGTTTCGTACCGCAGCCCCAGGCTGAGCGTGAGATTCGGGCGCAGCCGCCAATCGTCACCCGCAAAGGCGGCCCCATCCACCTGGCCGGCCGACAGGCCCGGCTGCCCCGCGCTGATCGTGAACTGCGAAGCGCCGCCGCCCAGCGCGCGGACCTGCACCGCCGGCAGTCCCGCCTGCTGGAACAGCAGCGTGCGCCGGTAGCTTTCAATGGAAGTAATGTGCGCCAGGACCGGCGCGCCGTCGGCATCGAGCACCGGCTGGTTGTTCGCGTCGAGCTGCGGCGCCAGGCCGCCGCTGAACGTGAACGTGCCGTTGAAGTTTTGCGGCGAAATATCGTCTATATGCTGCGCGCGCAGCCGCACGCCCACCTTCCACGAATGCGCCGCGCGCGTGACCGACGTGTAGTTCTGCAGCTCGTAGCTGTTTTGTGTGTTGAAGGCATCGCCCACCGGCGAACCGCCGCCGCTGAACGCGGCGAGCGCCTGGATGGCCGGGGTCAAACTGTTCGCGAGGTTCGAGCTGTCCGTGCGGTAGAACTGGAAGCGGACTTCGTTCACCACCGGGCCGTGAACCGCGGTCTCGGTGACCTGCGCCGTCTGGCTGGTGCTTGCCGCATGAACTCCGCGCGACGGCAGAAAGAAGCTGCCCACGCCCGAATCGCGGACATCGGCGTGCGTGAATCCGTAGCGCACCGTGAGCGTGTGGTTCTCGCTCAGCCGGTAATCGAGCCGGGGGTTGATGATCTGCCGGTGCTGCGGGATGCGCAGCACGTCCGTGTACGGGTCGATGATCGCGAGGGTCGCCGGATCGAGCGTGCTGCCGTTGATGATGGCGCCGTTGGCGATGGAGTGCCGCTGCAGGTCGAGGAAGAAGGACGCGCGCCCGCCCAGCGGCCCGCTCCCATTGACGCCTGACTCCTGCAGCAGGAACGGCGCTTTTTGCGCGGCGTACGGGTTCCGCGAGTTCCACACCGAATCGCCGAAATTGTAAAAGGCGGTTCCTTTGAATTTATCGGTGCCGGGCTTGGTGAAGATCTCGATTCGTCCGAGTCCCAGCTTGTCGTACTCGGGAGCAAACGGATTCTGGTTGACGCGCACTTCGCGGATCGATTCCTTGGACGGCAGGTCGCCGCCGCTGAATCCATCGATGAAGATGGCGCCGCCGCCCGGTCCCGCGGAAGGCCCGGCCAGCGCGGCGAGGTCGGCCGCCAGATCTTCGGGATTATCGGCCAGCGCCTGAAGCGCGTCACCTTGCAGCACGAGCGCGGTGGCGTTGCTGGCGGGATCGGTGGCGACCGCCGGGCCGGCGTTCTCCTCCACCGACACCTGCTGCGACGCGCGGGCCACCTGCAATTGCAGATTGACCGTCTGGAGGCCCGGCCGGATCGCGACCACGACCGGCTCCGGCATCATCATATTCGGCGCCGATGCCTGCAATCGATATTCGCCGGTCTCGAGAGCGGTGAAAGAGTATGTTCCCTCACTCGAAGCCGTGCTGGTGACGGTCCGTCCGCCGGCGCGCGATAGCGATACGGTCGCGCCCGGAATGACGGCGCCGGTCGGGTCCGTCACTTGCCCGCGCAGCTGTGCCGCCTGGCTCCATAACGGCAGGGCCGCCAGCAGCAGGAGAAAAATGCGGGCGGCCGTCACTCTCCAATTCTACCGGCCGAACCTGAATCTACGATGAACTGCTGGCGATCGCCAGAGCCCAATTGCCCTTGCGGCGGATTTCGCGCACACCAGCCAGCGCGGCGCGCACGGCGTCGACTTCATGCGCTTCAAACCCGCTCGCCAGGAGAATGCCGCCGGGACGCAGCGCCCGCAGCAGGTCCGGCGAAAGCCGGATGATGGCTTCCGGGCTGATATTGGCGAGGGTCACGTCCGCGATTCCGGAGCGCACCGCATCCACCGACCCGACAAATCCCTCACCCGCGATCCTCACCGCGTCCGGATCAATATCGCAGGAGTACACGTGAGCCGCCCCCAGCAACCGCGCCGCCCGCCCCAGGATCCCGGAGCCTGCGCCCACGTCCAGCACCGTCATCCCAGACTTCAGAAAATCTTCCAGGGCTTCCAGGCAGAGCTGCGTAGTCTCATGCACACCCGTTCCGAACGCCATCCCCGGGTTCACGGTAATGCGGAAGCGGCCGGCCGGCGCAGGGTCGTCGCGCCATTCGGGAACCAGGAAGAACCGAGCGCCTACAGTCACCGGCTGCAGCAGGTCGCGCGCGGATTGCACCCAGTCGCGCGGCTCTTCCGTTTGCGCCGCCGCCCCCGCGAACCGCGCGAGCAGCGCTTCCCGGTCGGCGCTGTCGTCGAAGAACGCCCGCAAGTGCCGTTCGTCCACTTCGGTGATTCCGGCCGAGCCTTGTTCCCAGAGATCCGCGATCAACAGATCGCGCTCCTCCGGCTCGCACTCGATTTCCAGAGAAAACATCAGCACTCACGCGACTGGGCCATCGCTCTGCCGCATTGCTCGAGCGTCTCGCACCGGCAACGCGTGCGCAGCTTCTCGATGACTTCCTTCATGCGCCGCAGCTGCTCCATGCGCGCGTCCAGCTCCGCGATCTTCCGCTCCGCCAGCTGGCGCCACCGCCCGGAGGCCGGGGCGCGCGGGCCGAACCCGAAGAAGAGCCGCCGAATTTCGTCGAGGGTGAAGCCGGCCTCCTGGGCGCGGCGCACGACGGCGAGCCGATAGACGGCGCTCATACCGCCTCTGCCCGCTGACGCGGGGCGCCGGCGGCAGAATTCCCGCGCGTTCGTAAAAGCGAATCGCCGAGGGCCGCACCGCCGCCTGCCGCGCCACTTCCGAGATCGTGAATTCCGCCATGCGTCCGATTATAGGGCAACCCTTACAAAACAATTGCAAGAAAGTGCTTGCGTTAAAGTTAACTTCAAGTTTTATCATCGAGTCCGAGGTGATCGATGAAGATCCTGCTATTTGCCGCGACGACACTACTGCTGGGCGCCAGCACGGTGCGGCGCGAATCCCCGTTTGCGTGCAACCGCGAGGCGCTCGACGCCGCCGCGCGGCACCGCCATTTCGACGTCCTCGGGCCGGCGCTGGCCGCCGCCCGCAAGAGTATGCGCGAGTTGCCGGACGGCTACGAGTTCGAATTTCCTCCGGACCGGGCGACGGTTCAGAAGGTGCTGGAATTCGCCGACAGCGAGCGCCTTTGCTGCCCCTTTTTCGATATCGACGTTCGTATCGAACGCGAAGGCGGCTCCGTGTGGCTGCGGCTCACCGGGCGCGAAGGCACCAAGCAATTCATCCAGAGCGATTTCGCGCGCTGGATGCACTCCTGAGGCCGGCCGGCGGGTGCTATCGTGAAGTTTCAGCCGTCATGAAACTACAAGGTATTTACCCGCCCGTCACCACGCCCTTCGATCACGCCGGCAATGTCTACGTCACGAAGGTGCAGCACAACATCGAGAAGTGGAACAAGACGACGCTCGCCGGCTATGTGGTTTGCGGCTCCACCGGCGAGGACGTGTTCCTCAGCAGCGAAGAAAAATCGGGCCTTTTCGAGCTGGTGGCCCGGCACGCGGCGCCGGAAAAACTGCTGATCGCCGGCACGGGCCAGGAGAGCGTCAAGGAAACGATTTGCCTCACCAATCGCGCCGCGGAACTGGGCTACAAGGCGGCGCTGGTGCGGACTCCGAACTACTTCAAGACGCAGATGACGCAGCCCGCGACGCAGATGGTGTTCTTCCGCGCGGTAGCCGACCAGGCGCGCATTCCCCTGCTGCTTTACAATTTTCCGCAGGTGACGGGCGTCGATCTGCCGGCCGAGACGGTGGTCGCGCTGAGCGAGCATCCCAACATAATCGGGATCAAGGACAGCTCCGGCAATGTGCAGCGGATCATGGACATCGTGAGGGAAGCGGGTCCGGATTTTCAGGTGCTGACGGGCTCGGCGCAGGTGCTGCTGCCGGCGCTGCTGATGGGGGCGGTGGGCGGAATCCTGGCGTTTGCGAATCCGGCTCCTTATGCGGCCATCGCGATTTGGGAAGCGTTCCGCAGCCGCGAAGAGGAGGCCGCGCGCGACTGGCAGAACCGCGTGGGCCGCGCCGCGGCACGCACGGCCAAGCACGGTGTGCCGGGCCTGAAGCACGCCATGGATCTGAACGGCTATTACGGCGGCCCGCCGCGCTTGCCGCTGGGCGTCCCGACGCCCGAGGCCAAACGCGACATCGCAGAAGCGTTCCAGGATTTGAAGGGCTGAACCTTCGTTAACGCCGCAGGCGGCGGAGCGCTTGCGTGCACTCCTCGATGCGCAGCAGCCAGGCGGCGCCGAAATAGGCAAGGCCGTAGGGAATCAGAATGGCCAGCGCGGCGATCCTCGGATTGCGCGCGCCGATGCCGAGCTTGACGGCCCATGCGATTGCAGCGCCGGCGGCTGCGGAGAGCCAGAGTCGCGCCGCCAGCGAAGCCGGCAGCCCGGTGCGTCCGATGCGCGCGTTCAGCGTCCGCCGCAGCAGCGCAAACTCCACCCATCCGGAGACGCCGGCCGACACCGTGAGACCCGCCACGCCCCAGCGCGGCGCGATTCCCAGCCACACCGGCAAGGGCAGCGCGCAAAAATAGCCAAGACCGGTCGTGAGCGCCACGCGAATCACGGCATAGCGCAGCGGTGTGCGCGTATCGCGCAGCGCGTAATAGGTGGACGAATATAAACGTCCCAGCGTCGAAGCCAGCAGGCCCACCGCCGAGCCGGCCAGGATTCCCCAGACATACACCGCGTCTTCGTGCGTAAACAGCCCGCTCTGAAACAATGCGCCCGCGATCACGTCTCCCAGGGCCAGAAACGCCATCGCGGAAGGAACAATGAAGAAGGCAATCCGGCGCAACCCCCGGTTTAACCGCCCGCGCAGATACTCCCCGACTTCGCCCTGGTTGCCCAACGCGCTGGACATCGCCGGCAGCTCCGCCGCCGAGACCGACATTCCGAACAGACTTACCGGCAGCGTATATAGCAGTTGCGCGTAACTCAAACCGGTCACGGCGCCTGTCGGCAGCCAGCTGGCGAGCCACACATCCACATACGCGCTGATTTGCACGACGCCGCGGCTCACGAAGACGGGCAAGAAGTTCCGCACCACTTCACGCACGTGCGCGGAGGCGGCATCCCAGCGGACGCGGAGCCCGCGCACCAGGCGCAGGACAGCCGGGAGCTGCACCGCGAACTGCAAGGCGCTGCCGGCGACCGAGCCCCACGCCAGAAGCACCGCGAGGCGGGTCAAGTCCACGCGCCGCCCGAACGCCAGCAGGGTCGCGATCATCACGAGGTTCCAGGCCACGGGGGCGGTGTAGGAAAGAAAAAACCGGCGATGGCTGTTGAGAATGCCGAGGCACCATGCCGACATCACCAGCAGGCCGGCTCCGACAAACAGAATCCGCACCAGCCGGATGGTCAGCTCGCGCGTGCCTCCCTGAAACCCGGCGGCGATCAAGTCGATGATATAGGGAGTCGCGACCACCCCGACCAGCACGATCGCCGAGACGGTCAACGACAACAGCGCCGCGACCGCTCCCGCCACGCGGCCGGCCTCTTCCTCGTCTTTTTCGGCGAGCAGGCGCGCGTAGACCGGAATGAACGACGCCGAGAGCACTCCCTCCCCGAATAGCGTCTGTAAAAAATTGGGAATGCGAAACGCGGATTGAAACGCGTCGGCCTCGCCGGTACGCAGTCCGAAGTAGTGCGAAAAGACGTATGTCCGCACCAACCCGATGAGGCGCGTCAGCAGAATGCCGGCCGCGACCAGAACTGCATGGCGGCCGGTGCTCTCGCGGTCCGCGGCCCGGGCCACTAGCCGAGCTTCTCCAGGACGGCGTTGGTGACTTCCTCGGTGCTGCTGTTACCGCCGAGGTCCGGCGGGCGCGCCTTACCGTCGGCGAGCACCGCGGCCACCGCGCGTTCCACGTCGTGGGCGGCTTCCGTGATTTCGAGGTGTTCGAGCATCATGCCGGCGGTGAGAATCGCGGCCAGCGGGTTCACGATGCCCTTGCCCGCGATGTCCGGCGCCGAGCCATGCACCGGCTCGAACATGGAAGGGAACCGCCGCTGGGGATCCAGATTCGCGCTTGCGGCCAGGCCCATGCTGCCGATGATGGCCGCTCCCAAGTCGCTCAGAATATCGCAGAACAGGTTCGACCCCACCACCACGTCGAAGCTCTGCGGACGCCGCACGAAATTCATCGCGGCGGCGTCGACCAGCAGCGATTCGGTCTCCACATCCGGAAAATGCGACGCCACTTCCTGAAACGTGCGATCCCACAGCACCATGCTGTAACCCTGGGCGTTGGATTTGGTAATCGAGGTGACGCGCTTCTTCTTGTTGCGCTTCACCGCCAGCTCGAAGGCGAACCGCACCACGCGTTCAATGCCGCGGCGCGTAAAGACACCCGTCTGAACGGCAACTTCCTCCGGCTGATGCTGGTAAAGGAAGCCGCCCACCTGAGCGTACTCTCCTTCGGTGTTTTCGCGCACCACCACGAAATCGATCTCGCCCGCCTTGCGCCCGGCCAGCGGCGACGACACGCCCTGGTACAGGTATGCCGGCCGCACATTCGCATATTGATCGAAACTGCGGCGGATCGGCAGCAGCAGCCCGTTGAGTGTGATGTGGTCGGGAATTTGCGGATGCCCCACCGCGCCGAGATAGATGGCATCGCACGGCTGCAGCAGGTCGATGGCGCCACTCGGCATCATGCGGCCCCAGCGGAAGTAATGATCGGCGCCCCAGTCAAAATCCTGAAAGGCGAAATTGACGCGGTATTTGCGGCCGATCCGCTCGAGCACGCGCTTGCCCTGCGGGATGACTTCGGGGCCGACACCGTCGCCGGCGATCACCGCGATCGTGAATGTGGTCATGCGTCGAAGACAATTTTAGCGCCCCGGGGTCCCGCGCACTTCACGACGTTCCGGCGCTACAATGTAGCCGGAACAGGGGGACCGATATGCTTCCCATCACGGCCGATAGCGCCTCCGTCCGCTGGGACAGCAAGAAGAAGAATTGGACGGCGAGCATCAAGGTGGGGGCCGAGGTGATCCGCCGCTCGCCCGGCCGGCCCATGCCGGCGGACGCCGGCGACGATGTCTTGCGCAGCTGGGTGATTCAGACTGCCAAGGACGAAGGCTACGAAATAATTGCGGGCGGCGTCAGTATCGAACGCTAGCGCGGTTTGAGCCGTGTGCTATACCGCCCAAGACGAATCCGTGACGGCCCGCGGCATCGGGGCGGCGTGTTCCTCCAGCCGCATGAGCGGAAGCCGGAAGCCATCCACCAGCGCCACCCAGGCGGCTTCAATCAGATCGCTCGAAACTCCCGACGTGATCCACCGCTCGCCCGACTCGGCCCATTCGATCGTCAGCCGGATCCGCGCCGCGCCGCCTTGCGCCGGTTCCAGTGTATGCGCATGATATTCTTTCAGCCGCACGTCTGCGATGGCCGGATAAACCGCGAACAGGCACTGGCGGAGGGCGCGCTCGAGGGCGTCGACCGGCCCGGTGCCTTCCTCGGTTTCGGAGCGGATGCCGTCGCCCACTCGGATCGTCACCGACGCCGTGGTGATGGCCTCGCCGAAGAGGGCGAAGTGACTGGTCACCTCGTAGCGCTCGGCTTCAAACGGGCGGTGGTCGGGCGCCAGCGCTTCATGCGCCAACAACTCAAGGGTGCCGCGCGCCGCCTGCAGGCGGTAGCCCATTGACTCGAGCAGCCGGATGCGATCCAGAACGGCCAGGCGCTCCCGCGCCCTCAGCCGCGAGACCAGCCGCTCGTCCACGGAGCGCAGCAGGGCCTCCGGGTCGGGCATCGGCTGCCGCCGCGGCACTGCAAGCCCCGCGTCACCGATGAACCGGGCCACCCCGGGCATGGCTTCGAGATTATCCGGCCCGATCACGGTGTGCCCCAGTTTGTACTCCAGGTTGTTGATGATCGAGCAGAGGTTCGCCGTTTTGCCGTGCCGGCCGTACGCGTTGAGGGAGCCTTCGATATGCGTGAACCCCTGCTCGACCGCCTCCAGGGTGTTGGCGCACGCCAGTTCGCGGTCATCGTGAGCGCGAATCCCCAGGACTCCATCGAACCGTTTGCGCACTTCCAGGCACACTTCGCGCAGCACGTGGGGCAGCGTGCCGCCGCTGGAATCGCACAGGCAGAGCACGTCGGCTCCGGCGCCCTTGGCTGCCTCAAGCATGTGCAGCGCGAACGAGGGATCGGTGCAGTAGCCGTCGAAGAAGTCATCCGCACGGAAGATGATGGTGCGGCCCTTGGATTTGAAATAGCGCACCGTTTCGCCGATACGCCGGCAATACTCCTGAAGGCCGATCGGCCCGGCGTGCCAGCAGCAGCTCGATATGGCGATGGCCGGGGTTGCAGCATCCACGGCTGCCTGGATGCCGGTATCGCGCGCCAGAGACTCCCGGATGGCATCCATGCGGACCGACGCGACCAGACTGGCGTGCTGTAAGTGGCACTCCTGGCGGGCGCGCTCGAAGAATTCGCGGGCGCGGCGGTCGGCCGCGGGGCAGCCGGCATCAATGTAATCGATGCCCAAACGGTCGAGCCGCCGCGCAATGGCGAGCCGGTCATCGGCGGTGAAGACCAGTTCGTGGCGCTCCGGATCATGTCCGAGCGTGTGGTCGAGAGCCGAGAGTTTCATCGCACCACCTCCTGTCGGGCGGCCTGCCGCCCTCGCGCCAGCGCGGCGCGATCGATCTCCAGCCATTTCGGGCTGCGCACGAGCCGGCTGAGCACGCCGTCGATTGCGCTTTCAAAGGGAAGATGCCCGGCCTCCAGGAGCGCGCCGAGCATCGCGATATTGCCCGCCTTCGCTCCGCCAGCCTCATCGGCAATCTGCGTGAACGGCGCGGCGATCATCGTGACATCGGCGCGCGCGCAATCGGCGGGAAATGTTGCGCCGTTGTAGAGCACGATTCCGCCGGGCTCCACCACCGGGAGGAATTTTCGGAGCGATGGCTCGTTCATCGCCAGCAGCATGTTCGGCCGGGCGACGAGCGGCGAGGCGATCGGCCTGGTTGCCACGCGCACGTGGCAGTTGGAAGTTCCCGAGCGCATCTCCGGTCCATACGACGGCAGCCAGGAGACGTGGAGCCCGGCGGCCAGTCCTGCTTCGGCCAGCACCTCTCCCAGCAGCAAAACGCCCTGGCCGCCAAATCCCGCCACCTTGATCGCCAGATCCACCGGTTGGCGAATGGCCGCCATGCCGCCGCCGGCGCCGTCATCTTGCTCGAGCCCCAGGATGCGCGGAATCGCGGCGATAGCCGGGGAAGGCGCCGGCGCCGGACGCACCGGCGCGTCCCTGGTCCGGTCGCGGACCACGCCCAGCGGGAAGACCTTTGTCAGTTCCTCGAGCACGAAGTGTTGAGCCGCGACCGGATCCATCTTCCAGATGGTGGGACACGGTGACAGTACTTCGATCAGTGAAAATCCCTGGCCGCGCATCTGCACTTCCAGCGCCCGCTTCACCGCGCGCGCCGCGCCCATGATCTGCTTGTTGTTTCCGAGCGCCACCCGCTCCAGGTAGACGGGGGCGTCGAGCGCG
Source organism: Bryobacteraceae bacterium (assembly GCA_035295805.1). Taxonomy (GTDB): domain Bacteria; phylum Acidobacteriota; class Terriglobia; order Bryobacterales; family Bryobacteraceae; genus PSRJ01. Next base: position 18,149 of record DATGII010000148.1, read on the forward strand.
TTCAGCAATTCGCACACTTTGACGGGGTTGCCTTCGTTCCAGAAGCTGCGCCCGAACGGGGAGGTCGTGCTCTTGCGGCCGATCGGCGTAGTGGGCGCCATCTGCCCGCCGGTCATGCCGTAAATTGCATTGTTGATGAAGAACACCGTGATGTTCTCGCCGCGGTTGGCGGCGTGCAGAATCTCCGCCGTCCCGATCGCCGCCAGGTCTCCGTCGCCCTGGTAGCTGATGACGACGCTGTGCGGGTGCGCCCGCCGCACGCCGGTCGCCACCGCGGGGGCGCGCCCGTGCGCCACCTGAACGTTGCCGACATCGAAGTAGTAGTACGCAAACACGGAGCAGCCGACCGGGCTGATCAAAATCACGCGCTCCTGGATTCCCAGTTCGTCGATCGCGCACGCCACCAGCTTGTGCACAATGCCGTGCCCGCACCCCGGACAGTAGTGGGTCTGATGCTGCAGCTCCCCTTTGCGGTCGTAGCGATCATAGAAGCTGTGCGGTTTTCCGTGCAGCACCGCGAACTCAGGCATGGACCACCTCCGGATCCTTCACGTGTTTCAGCAGCGCCTCGCGAACGAATCCCAGCACCGCGTCGGTAGCAGGCACATTGCCGCCGACGCGGCTGTAGAATTCCACCGGGCGGCGCCCTTCCAGCGCCAGCCGCACATCGTCCACCAGCTGCCCGGTGCTCATCTCCACGACGGCGAACGCGTGCGCGTGCCGCGCCAGCCGGCGCAACTCCTCCACCGGGAACGGATAGAGCGTGATGGGCCGCAGCAAGCCGACGCGCAAGCCCTCCGCGCGGGCCGCCTCGACCACTTCCTTCAAGACTCGCGCCACAATTCCGTAACCCACCAGGACAACGTCGGCATCGGCGGTCTCCCGGCTTTCGAACCTCACCGACTCCTGCTCGGCACGGTTGTATTTTGCCTCGAGCTTACGCACATGCGCTTCCAGGACGTCGGGTTCCAGGTAAATCGAAGTCACCAGGTTCGCGCGGGTTTCGGCGGTCCCGGTCACTGCCCAAGCAGGCGGCGGCGGTGGCGCCTTTGCCTCGGGGAAGGCCACCGGCTCCATCATCTGGCCGATATAGCCGTCGGCGAGCACTACGACCGGATTGCGATAGCGGTCGGCCAGCTCAAAAGCCAGCATGGTCAGATCGCACATTTCCTGCACCGAATCCGGCGCCAGCACGATGGTGCGATAGCAGCCGTGCCCGCCGCACTTGACAACCTGGTGATAGTCGCTCTGCTCCGGAGCGATGTTGCCCAGACCCGGCCCGCCGCGCATAATATCGGCGACCACGCACGGCAGCTCTGACCCGGCCAGGTAGCTGAAGCCTTCCTGCATGAGGCTCAGCCCGGGCCCGCTCGACGCGGTCATGCTGCGCACGCCGGCCGAGGACGCGCCATAGATCATGTTGATGGCGGATGTTTCACTTTCGGCCTGCAGGAAGACGCCGCCGGCGGGGGGCATGTAGAGCGCCGCCGCCTCGGCAATCTCGCTCGCGGGCGTAATCGGGTATCCGTAATAGGCGCGGCAGCCGGCCAGAATCGCGCCTTTGACGATCGCCTCATTGCCCTTGATGAGTTCTTTGCGCATCGGTCGCCGCCTCCTACGCAGCCTTCGCCCGCCACACCACGATTGCTCCCGGCTCCGGACACGCGAAGAAGCATATGCCGCATCCGGTGCAGCCTGCGCCGAGGTAAGTGAGCGGATGATATCCATAGCGGTTCAGAAAGGAAGCCAGCTGCAGAACCTTGGGTGGACAGGCTTCCACGCACAGACCGCAGCCTTTGCATTCTTCCGAATCGAGTTCGAGGCGCCCGCGGTCTGCGGCTTTCATACTTCCCTCCCCCAAAGCCAGTACAGGTACTCGGCCTCTTCGAGGTCTTGCCAAACCGGCTCGAATCCAAACTTCAGCAGGCCGCGGCGCGCGCCGAGGTTGTGGGAATTGATGAAGACCGAAATGCGCTGGAATCCGCGTTGCTTCGCGTGGTCCATGACGGCGCGCGCCAGAGACGTGCCGACTCCGTTGCGGCGGAAATTCTGATGCACGAAGCACATCAGCTCGGCGGAATCTTCATCCACGGCGAGCAGCGCCGCGTGCCCGGCCAGCTTACCGTCGACGAACGCGACCAGGTTGACCGCCGTGCGCAGAGTCCGCAGCCACGCCTCCCGCCGCGATTGCTCTTTAGGCGGAAGCCCCAGGGCCTCGCTCATCGGCTCGAATGTGTCATACATGGCCGCCAGCAGCGGCTCGTCATCCCGCTGCATCGGCCGCACCGCAATCTGCTGCGCGCTTTGAACCGGCATAATTCCCTCCTTTACGCCACCAGCTCGGGCCTGCGCTCGAGGTAATGCACCTTGGCCGCGAAATCGTATAACTCGTCGCGGAATTCCGGATGCGCGATGGCGATCAGCGCTTCCGCCCGCTGCCGCAGGGTTTTTCCGTGCAGGTAGGCCACTCCGAACTCCGTCACCACGTAATGCACATCGGCGCGCGTGGTCACCACGCCTGCGCCTGGATCGAGCACCGGCACGATGCGAGTCACGGCGCCGCCCTTCGCGGTCGACGGCAGGGCGATAATCGGCTTGCCGCCTTTGGAGCGCGCCGCCCCGCGGATGAAATCCAGCTGACCGCCGAAGCCGCTGTACGGCTGAGTGCCGATGGAATCCGCGCACACCTGCCCCGTCAGATCCACCTGGATCGCCGAGTTGATCGCCACCATGCGGTCGTTCTGCGAGATCACGAACGGATCGTTGGTGTATTGGGTCGGGTGCAGTTCGAAAATCGGGTTCTCATTGATAAAACGGAACAGCTTTTCGGTCCCGAGCACGAATCCGACCACGACTTTTCCGCGATGCAGGGTCTTTCGCTCGCCGTTGATCACGCCCGCTTCGATCAGGGGAATCACGCCGTCGGAGCACATCTCGCTGTGAATCCCGAGGTCGCGCTTGTCGCCCAGGCATGCCAGCACGGCCGAAGGAATTCCGCCGATCCCGACCTGCAGCGTGGCGCCGTCGGGAATGAGCGACGCCACGTGCTCGCCGATACGCGCTTGCAGTTCGCTGAACGGTTCGGGTTTCAATTCCAGCAGCGGCCGGTCGCTTTCGACGATCGCCTCCACCTTGCTCACGTGCAGGAACGAATCGCCCAGCACGCGCGGCATCCGCTGGTTCACTTCGGCGATCACGTGCCGGGCGCACCGCGCCGCGTTGAGCGTGCATTCGACGCCGACCCCGAGGCTCATGAAACCGTATTCATCGGGGGGCGAAAGCTGCAGCAGCACCACGTCGAGAGGCAGATCCCCGGAGCTGAAGAGCCGTTCGATTTCGCTGAGCATGATGGGCGTGTAGTCGGCGCGCCCGGCGACCACCGCCTCCCGCACGTTCGAGCCTAGGAATAATCCGTTGTGGCGAAAATGGCCGTCGTATTGGGGGAGTGTATAGTCCGCCTTGCCAAAGGTCAGGAGGTGGAGGATCTCCACATCGTGTAATTCAGGGGCCCGTTTGAGCAGCGCCTCGGTCAGAACGGCCGGTGCGGCGCAGCCTGGATGCACATAAACGCGGTCGCCGGATCGGATTATTCCGACCGCTTGATCCGCGCTGGTGAGCTTTCTCCGATATAGTTCGCTTGGATTCAGCACCAAGCACCTCCCGGGCGTGGAGCTTAGCTCCGCCTGTCTCAATTATATCGGAAAACAAGATAATGAGGTCTTTTAATCGGCAGGATTGCTGATTATTGCAACCTTGTCGCCAAGATCCAGCCCTCTTCCCCCTTGGCGGGCCCTTCCAGGACGGCTATGTGCGCGACGCGCTCCTGTTTTTCTAGAATCCGGACCGCCGTACCGCGGGGGACGGTTAACAGCGCGCCCGACTGAATCAACGTTTTCAGCTTCCCCGGATCTTTTGACAACTCCAGGGCCGCCTCTGCTTCGTGTGCCAGCAAAACAAACCGTCCTTCACTTTGCAGGCGCAACGGCTGGTTGGGGCGCGGGCCCAGGGGTGCCGGGTGTGTCTCGGGCACCAGAGCCTTTTCGGCAGCCGGCTGGGATGCGGCCGGTACGGTCCACATCTGCGGCGGAGCCGCGGCCTGGCCGGTCACGGGCGGCGGCTGCGGCGGGTGAACAACCGGCGGATCCACCGGCGCTTGATGCTGCCAGCCGGAATAGTAGATGCCGCCGGCGAAGCCAATTGCGAGCAAACCGAGCCAGACTCCTTCCCTGGTCCATTTCCGCAAGGCGCCACGCACAGGCGAAACGGGCGGCGGCGCGTTCGATCGTTTTGCCGGTGCGGGGGGTACTTTCGGCGGGGCGGCCGACGGCTTCGCAGGGGGCAAAACAGGTTTGAGCGGCGGGCCAGTTCGCTTTGGCGCCGCGGCTGGTTGGGGAGCCGGGGGCTTCGAACCTGCCGGGGGTTGGGGGACAGCCGCCTTCGCCACCGGCTTCTTCGGCTGCAGCGCGTCCAGGCTGTAGGGAACGTGGCCTCCGCAGTCCAGGCAGATGGCGAACGTCTCCCCTTTCAGAGTGATGGGCCGCGTCTGATGCCGGTGCGAACACCGGAAAACGCGGTTCAGCATTCTCTCCAGGATGGAGCGTTTGCCGTCCGCAGGGGCCGCGATCGATCCAGGGTTCACCATGGTCGGGCCTCGTTCCAGCCGCTCCGTACTTGTACCATGCACGGCGGCGGCAGAAACAGTTCCCTGCGGGGGACAACCGCCGCCCTATCGAACGAAACACGGTAGATCCTGTCCCCCGTTCGTGGGGATGGGTAACCCCAGGGATGCAAGTCGCTGTAAACGCGGTCCGCCGCGCGCGGATGCGGGAACTGAAACAGGCAGGGTCAGAGCCACTCCGGAATGCGGCGGTAGGCGCGCCGGACGTTGCCGGGCACATTGTAGCGCTCGAAATCCCGCGGGTGGCACCACGCCACTTGGTGCGACTCCGCCGAAACCTGCAGCCGGTCCTCCGTCGCCCGAAAGAAAAAAATCAGATCGTGGTGCAGATGGTATGGCTCCGAGCCTTTTGCCGGAATTCCGTGTACGTCGACCGAGGCCAGCGGCGGAGCCTCATCCGAGGCCAGCACCGCGCCGGTTTCTTCAATCACCTCGCGCCGCGCCGCAGCGCCCGGATTGGCGTCGTCGGGTTCGATGTGGCCGCCCGGCAGAAGCCACCGGTCGAGCCGCCGGTGATGGACGAGCAGAACACGCTCTTGGTCGGGTGCCAGCACCAGGCCGGTCGCGGTGACGTGGCCCGGCGTGAACTGCTCGCGTGAAAACGGCGCGGGCGTGCACGCGAGCATCATCAGAACCAGCTCGCGGCTCTTGAGCGCTTCGCCGTCGGAGGAATCAGAAAACCCGCTTACCAGCATCGCGACTGCGGCGGCTTCCATCCTCGATATCATCCGCGATTTCCACCTATCTTACGCCCGGCTCGGGGTCCCGCACGCCCGGTTCGCGCAAATAGACGGTACGCGTGGGGAACGGAATGCTGATGCCTTCCTCGCGAAAGCGCAGGAAGATCCGGCGGCGGAGCTCGTTGCGCACGGCGAACTGGTTTGCGAACTCGGCTACCTGGTAGTTCAGGCTGAAGCCCAGTGAAAACTCGCCGACTCCGGGATCGAAGGCCACCGAGGGCGCCGGGTCGGAGAGCATTCCGGGAAGCTGGCCCGCCGCCGCTTGCCCGATCTCCTGCAGAACGCGCTCCACATGCGCCGGATCCGCGTCGAGTCCGACATTCACCTGAATGCCCACGCCCATGCGCTTTTCCGGCAGCGAATAATTCGTCACGATAGCCTGCCCGAGCTTCGAGTTGGGCACCACGATGAGGTTATTCGCGAGCGAGCGGATGCTGGTGCTGCGCCAGCTGATGTCAATGACATATCCCTCCTGGCCGCCGTCCAGCTTAATGTAATCGCTCAGCCGGACCTGCCGGGCCACGGTGATGTAGAAGCCGGCAAACAGGTTCGCCAGGGTGTCCTGCAAGGCGAGCGCCACCGCGAGGCCGCCTACGCCCAACGCGGTCAGGATGGGGGTGATGGAGAAGCCGAGCTGGTTCAAAATTATGAGCACCCCGAGGATGATCACGACCAACTGGGCCAGCGTCTCGGTGAGAGTGGAAACAGGCAGGGCTCCGGGGATTTGATCGCCGTAGTGCCGCACCATGTTTCGCGCCAGCTTCATGCACATCAGCGTGAGGGAGAGGACCCAGAGGGCGGCGAGGGTTTGCGCGGTCCACCGGGTGTATCGCGGCGGAATCTCCGAAAGCTGGATAGCCAGGTGTACCGCCAGGATGAGGCCCCAGATGTAGAGCGGCCCGCGCAGCGCGTCGACCAGAATCCGGCCGGGGCGGCTGCCGGTGCGCTCGGCCCAGGCGCTCAACGCCTTGAGAACGAGGCGGCGGATGATGTAGACCACGGCAAAGGTGATCGCAAAGACGATTAGCGGCGTGATGAAAACCATCGGGTCGTTGATGACCATGCGCCGGAATGCTCTCATCCCGCTTGTCCTCCGGGCCGGGCTGACTCCGGCCTACCAGATCAGGTTCGCACAGCTGGTGCGGCGATAAACCAACCGTCAATCCTCCTATAATCGACTTTTACCCGTTACTATGTCCCGCATGCTGGAAGAAATCCGCGAGCAGCCGGTTGCACTGGCGCGCACGCTCGCCGCGGGGCTGCGGCGCGTGGAGGCATTCCGCAAGATCGCAGCCCGCCGCCGGCCGCGGCTGGTGGTGCTGGTGGCTCGTGGCACTTCCGACAACGCCGCGCTGTTCGGACGCTACCTGCTCGAAATCACAACCGGTATCCCCGTGTCGTTGGCCGCGCCGTCGATCGCCACGCTATACGACGCGCGCCTCGATTATCGCGATGCGCTCGTGGTGGGCATTTCGCAATCGGGCGAATCCACGGACACCAATCTCGTCTTAGAGAGGGCGCGCGCGCGGGGCGCCCTGACGCTGGGCATTACCAACGAGAGTTCGAGCGAGCTCGCGCGGATCGCCGAGCATATCTTTCTGGTGCGCGCCGGCAGAGAAAAAAGCGTCGCCGCCACCAAAACCTATACCGGCCAGATGCTGCTGCAGTACCTGCTTGCCCACGCCCTCGGGGGCCCGATTCGCCTCTCCGACCTGGAGCGTCTGCCGGAGTGGGTGGAACTGGCCCTGCGGCGGGAAAACGAGATCGGCACGATTTCGGAACGCTACCGCTTCATGAGCCGCGCAGCGGTGGTGGGCCGGGGGCTAAACTACGCCAATGCTTTCGAATTCGCACTCAAGCTGATGGAGACCTGCTACGTGGTGGCGGAGCGGTTTTCTTCGGCTGATTTCCTGCACGGGCCGATCGCGCTGGTCGAGGCCGGGTTTCCCGTTTTCGCCTTCGCGGCTCCCGGCGTAACGTGGCCTTCGATGGGTGAAACGCTGGCCAAGCTGCACCGATTGCGCGCGGAAGTTGTGGCGATTACGGATTCGGGGAATCGAGAAATCGAGCGGCACGCCACGCGGATCATCCGGCTCCCGCGCCGCATCCCCGAGGTTCTGACGCCGATTCCCTACATCGTGCCGGCACAGCTTTTCGCGGCGCACCTGGCGGCGCAGAAGGGGCTCAATCCCGACCGCCCCCGGACTTTGAGCAAGGTAACTTTGACGCTGTAGTCGGGGAGGCTGCGATGTGCGCTAGTGGGTCTCTCGCGGCGAGTACTTGTTCAATTCCGCGATCAGCTTCGCCGCCCCGGCCGGCGGTTTGGCTCCGCTCATTAAAATCTGCTTGTTGTCCCAGCGTTGGCCGTACATCGCTTCGTTTTCGTCGATGTCGTTTCGCAATGTCGATCCATCCAGCGAGATTCCGGCGAAGAGCCCGCGCGACCGCGACCACGAGAGAATCTCAGCCGTCAGCAGCGCGTCGGTCTGCGCGGTCGCGTCGCGCCCGACCGGTCCAGCCGCCGCCGTGGCTTCGCCGCCGATGGTGAATTTGCTGGTCGTCAGCCGCTTCATCCCGCGCTCATTCATAACCAGCAGAATCACATCACTGGACGAAACGCCGATTTGCAACCCGAAGCTCCCGCCCTCGATGCGAATTGCCGCCGGCGCGCCCCAACCGTTGGTGTTGGCGTGCCGGCACAACGCGAATCCGCGCCCGTATTTTCCCGCAAACACGAAACCGCCTTTCTTCAGGCCGGGGACGAGCACGATGCAGTACGCCTTATCCAGCAGGTTCTGCGGAATCGCCTTATCGGGCGTTCCCATGACTTCGGAGAACAGGCTGGCGGAATCGTCGAGCCGCTCATTCGTTTTCGACTTTTCAGTCTTAGCCAACAGTGGCGCGCAGGCCGCCGCAATCGCGAGCGTAATCGTAAGCAGTCGCATGGTCCTATCGTACCTTGGGGCAGTCAATCCTGGCGGCCTGGCAATTTTGGGAGTGCGTACTCTCACGGACCAAGTAACAGATCCATGGTCGCGAATACGACCAACCACGGCTGCGTCAAATTTTTCGGCTGTTCGGCCTTGCCACCGAGTTCCGGTTGTGATAACGTCCCATCCACTCGGGTGAGTGCAAGGAGGATTCCATGCGTCATTGGGTGCTCCTCATCGTTCTGGGCTTGCCCTTCGGCATGGCCTCGGCGCAAACGTTTGGCGAAATTACGGGCGAGGTGCACGATCAAAGCGGCGCCGCGGCGCCCAACGCGGTCGTGACGGTCACGAATACCGCCACCAGCGCTTCGCGTTCCACTACCACCAACGACGCGGGTATCTACAACTTCCCGTCGCTGGTCCCTGGAGCCTATCAGGTTCGGGTGGAGCTGCAGGGTTTCCAGCCCGTGCTCCGCACAGGCATTGAGCTCGAGGTCCAGCAGACCGCGCGCGTCGATTTCACGCTCAAGGTCGGGCAGGCCACGCAAGCAATCGAAGTGGCGGGGGCGGGCGTGTTGCTGGCGACCGAGAACGCGACTGTCGGCACAGTGATCGGGCAGAAGAGTATAGAGGATCTGCCGTTGAACGGCCGCAACTATCTCCAGCTGGTCGCGTTGAGCCCGAACGTCACTTACGGCTTCATGGCTCCCAACAACGAGCAACGCCGCCAAGGGGGAACGCGCACCGATCAGAACATCTCGGTGGCCGGACTGCGCGGCGTCTGGAATTACTATACGCTCGACGGCATCGCCAACACCGACGTGAATTTCAACCTCTATATCCAGCTTCCCTCGGTCGACGCGCTGCAGGAATTCAAGGTGCAAAGCGGGATCTATCCGGCCGAATTCGGCCGCGAGGCAGGCCAAATCAACGTCTCGACGAAGTCCGGGAGCAATCAGTACCATGGCACGGCGTTCGAGTTCCTGCGCAACAGCGATCTTGATGCCAAGCCGTTCGATTTCATCGGCACCGCGCCGCACAAGGCTCCCTTCCGCTGGAATCAGTACGGGTTTACGCTGGGCGGCCCGGTGAGCATTCCGAAGCTATTTGCCGGCAAAGACCGCCTCTTCTTCATGTCGAATTTCGAGGGGTTCAAGAGCCGCCGCACCGACCTCGGCCTCTACACCACGCCGCCGGACTCGTGGCGGAACGGGGATTTTTCTTCGTTCGGGACCCAGCTCTACGATCCGCTCAGCCGCAGGGTTGGCGCCAACGGCCAGGTGACCGCCACGCCATTCACGAACAATCACATCGATCCCACGCGTTTTGATCCGATCTCGCTCAAGCTGCTCGAATTCTGGCCGTCACCGAATCTCAACACGCCGACGGTTGCAAACAACTATCAGAATCCGCAGAAGACGACGATCGATAAGAACCAGTTCAACCAGCGCATCGACTTCAACGAAAGCGCCAAATCGCAGTGGTTCGGCCGCTTCAGCTGGACCGATGAGTCCACTGTCCAACCCGGCCTGCCGCTGAGCGGTATCACGCTGTTCACCACTTCCAAGCAATATATGGTCAGCAATACGCGCGTTCTGTCGGCCGCCAAGGTCAACGAATTCCGCTTCGGCTACACCACGCTGGTGAATAACAGCTCGCAAGAACTGGCCAATAAGCGCGACGTGGTCAAGGAACTCGGGCTGCCGTACTCGACCGGTCCGGCCAGCTGGGGAATCCCGGCGATCACGGGGTTGAATCTCGGCCTGAGCAGTTTCGGCAACGATAGCAACGGGCCGTTTCTTCTCAACGACAAGATCGCCCAGGTGCTCGACAACTTCTCCTGGGTGCGCGGCAAGCAGGCTCTTCGGTTCGGCGGCGAATATCGGTGGGACGTTTACAACAACTACGGCAACCAGTTCGAGCGCGCGCAGTTTCAGTTCACCGGCGCCTACACGGCTAACCCCATCGGGCTCGTGGGCGGCAATGGCGCGGCCGACTTCCTGCTCGGCAATATCGCCCGCACCGATCTGGCGCTCGGGCCGGCGGTCGGCGATTTCAAGTCCAACACCATTGCGTTCTACGTGGACGACACCTACAGAGTCACGCCCCGGTTGACGCTCACGATTGGCATGCGGTGGGAGGCGGTGCAGCCCTGGAAGGATGATCTGCAGAACGAGGTGAACTACCAGTTTCAGACCGGCCTGCCGTCCGCGGTCAATGTCGACCCGAGCCTTCATCCGGTCCTGGTTCGGGCCGGCAACGGCGATTTTTACCAGGGCCTGGATTTCCGCTACGTCGGAGCGCAGACGGCCCGCGACGGCCGCCTCGGTGACCGCCTTGTCGCAAGCGATTGGAATCTGCTCGCGCCCCGCTTCGGAATCGCTTACAGTCCCTCGAACCAGTGGAGTATCCGGACGGGTTTTGGCATTTTCTATTCCCAGGAGTCGGCCAACTCCCGCTTCGATCTGAACCGCGGCACGTCGGGCCGCGCCAGCCAGACGCCCAATGTCGGCATCGCCCCGACCGTGACGTATGCGAATTTCTTCAGCCGTGCTTCGCTGCCGGTGCTGATCCCTCCGGGGCTCACATGGGCCGTTGCACCCGATATCGGCACGCCGTACGCGATGAATTACGTGTTCAACGTCCAGCGGCAGCTGGGCGCGAATTCCACTCTCGAGGCCGGCTACAACGGCCTGCTGGATCGTCATCTTCAGAATCAGAACAACGGCGCCGGCCTGCTTCCGTATAATGCCGCGGGTGTGGCTCCCGGCATCACGTCTCCTGCAGCGCGCGCTCCGTACCCCGAATTCGCCTCCGGCATCGAGCTGACCGAAGGCGGCGGCCGGGGCAGTTACAACGCGCTGGGCATCAAGCTGACCCAGCGATTGCGATCGGGGCTGACGACGCTGATCAGCTACACGTGGTCGAAGGCCCTGGATGACGGCAGCGCGATCCGCGGTACCGGCATCGCCGGCCAGAACCTCGGCGATATGTACCCCGAGGATCCGCGTTGCCGGAAATGCGAGAAGGGTCCTTCGGCGTTCAACACGCCGGCCCGCCTGGTGGCTTCGGTGCTCTATGATCTGCCGCTCGGCAAAGGCAAAAGCTTCGTGAATCGCGGCGGCGCCGTGAACCAGCTGATCGGCGGGTGGCAGACCAGCGGCATTTTCACCGCGCAGAGCGGGCGGCCGCTGTACCTGATGGCCGGCTGGGACGCCGCCGGCCAGGTGATTGTCGGTAACCAGGACCGCCTCAATGCAACCGGTCTCGATCCATATTTGCCGTCCAACAAGCAGAGCGCGGACCAATGGTTCAATACCGGCGCGTTCTCCAACGTCACCGCCGGCCAGTTCGGCAACGTGGGCCGCAACATTCTGACCGGCCCCAGCGTCTGGACTCTGGATTTCTCCGCCATCAAGAATTTCCCTTTCACGGAGAAGCAGCGCCTGCAGCTCCGCATCGAGTCATTCAACACGCTGAATCATCCGGCGCTGGGCAGCCCGATCACGAACTGGGGCGGCAACAGTCCAAGGCCGGCGCCCAACTTCGGCCAGATCCGCGACACCGTAACCGGGGGCACGTTCTTTACGCCTGGCACGGCCTACCAGATGCGCCAGGTGCAACTCGCGCTGAAGTACATATTCTGAAGCGGGAAGGTAGGAGACCTGCGGGGAACTTACCTCAGCGCGATTCCCAAGGCGGTAAGGGCTTCCTCGATTTTTCGGCGTTTCGTCTCGTCCCCGCTGGCGAGATCGCGGGCGGAATAATAGCGCGCCAGGGCGGCCCGTAACTCCGGTAAAACTGCGGCCTGCTCGCGCACGATCCGGAGCACGAGCGAATCGTACGTCCCGTCAACCAGCTTCGATTGGCCGGGAGCCACGCTGCTGCCGGTATCGAGGTCGAGGTTTTCCAATTCGAATCGCGGATCCGGTTCTTGCCGGATCTGGCCGAGCGCGGCGCGGAAGCTGGCGGCCGCGTGAGCGGTGCTTTCCAGAAAGAGATCTTCGGTCGCGGTCACAGGCGGCTTGATGTCGAGCGCCTTCAACTTGCCGATTTTGGGAACGACGGCGAGAAAGACGGCGAAAACGTGCGAGCCGACGCCCGGGCCAGATGCCGTGGTGGACTGGGCGGAGTACGCGGCGTGCCCGATATCCCGCAAGAATTCCGATCGGGCGCCATCCGGATTTTCGGCCGGCATACGGCCGCCGAGCCGAACCTCCTGGGCGCCCAGAAAGGCGGGCAACAGCCGGGTTACCGACCAGCGATATGTAGAGAGCGCGCTGCGGGCCGGTCCGAGAATGCCGCGCGCCGAAATCCCGTAGATCTCCCGAAAGGCGCGGTATAGCAGCGGACGGGCGACCCGGAAACCGAAGCGCTCGCGGTACTGATTCGGCGCATAGCGGTGAAGCACGCTTTGTGCGACGTCGAATCCGAATTCGGTGCGAATGTGATCGATCGGCGCTTCCTCGTAGGTGACGATGCTGCCGTACCGGGCGTTCAGGTCGGGAAATTCGATCGCGGTCGAGGGATTAACGGCCTGCCCGTGGCCGATCGAATCGCCGATGTAATGGGAAAGCGCTCCGGTGGCGAAGGCCAGCTCATCCAGGCTGCGCGCGTTGCGAAATAACGCCACGACGAAATCGCCGCTGCGCACGTAATGGGCGAGATTGCTGAAGAAGCGATTGCCAAAAGGATAGTAGCCGATGTCCTGAACCAGGCTGCCGCCGTAGGCAAAGGCGCGGGCGCGCCGCAAGGCCCCGTCGCTCGCGCTCGGATAGTGCTCGAGAAGAAGAGGCTGGATGGAATCGGCCCACACCAGGTCGATCAATTCTTCATGCGTGAATTGCGAATAAGCGTGGGCGGGAGCGCCGGTGAGGAGGGCGGCAAGCAGGAACGGAACGATCCCGGAAACCAACCTCTCCCGCGGTGATTTTTCCAAATGCACAGCGCCATGGGAGACGGCGCATCTGCGCAGCCAAAGAGCGGGATATTACAGTTGGCCGGCGAAGGTTAATTCGCCGGGGGGCGGCGATCGGGCCGCTCGAACAATTCGATGTTCATGCCGTTCGGGTCTTCGACGAAAATGTTGTGTGTGCCGCCGCCGAAGTCGACGATCCGGCCGTCGGCCGAAATCAGAGGAACGCCGGCCGCCTTCATGTGCTCCACCATACCGGGCAGGTTGGTGACCTGGATCGCCATCGCCGGCGCGCCGGGATCGCGCACCCGCAGGTGAAACCTGGTGCGCGGCACACCGCGAAATTCCGTGAACTCGACCGGGGCCGGGGGCCCCGGAATCACGCCCGTCAGTTTTCGAAATTCGGTTCCCGCGGGCGCGCCCACCAGCTTCAACATCGCGGGATCTTTGGAGAAGGCGGAAGGTCCGGCGAGGTCGAGCCCCATCATGCCGGTATAAAACCTCGCCGTGGCCTCGGCGTTCTCCATGGTGTAAGCGAGGGAGACGCGATGCACATTGCCTTCCGGCGCGCCGGGCGCGGGTGGTTCCTGCACCACCTGGACGAAAAAGCCGTCCGGATCGCGCAGAAGAATCGAGGGCGCCTTGCCGTTGGCGGCGGCGATCTCGACGGGCGCTCCGCCGGTGGTGACGATCGGCGCGTTCGCCTTCTTCGCGTTCGCCAATGCCGTGCCGAGGTCGCGCACGTAGAGCACGATACTGGCGGCGCCCGGATCGGTGTAGGCGGCGCGGGCCGGTTTGCGTTCAAGCCCCTTAAAATGGGTAAGCTCGAACCGCATTGCGCCGGGAAGCGGCATCATCGAAAGGCGCAGTGTCACGCCAGGAGCGTTGGTGAGCTGCGGCACGGCCGGGTTGGGAAAATCCGTGGGAGTCCCGTTGAGACCGAACACGTCGTGGTAAAACGCCAGCGTCGTATCGAGATCGTCGACGGCGTGGATGGCGTGCGAAAGGCTTCGGATCCGAGGTTGGCTCGCAGGAGATTCTGTTTGCGCCCACGCGGCGAGGGCCGCCGCAGCCAGGCAGAAAACGCGCCCAATCCTCATCCAGGCTCCCTTCTCCGGCGAAGCAATTCGCTCCGCAGAGAAAGTATAACGCGGTAGCAAGGGCGCGGCTGCTAGCGCGCTTCGCAGGGGGTGGGATTCCAGCCCGTCGAGTCGGCCTGCTTCTTGTAATGCGTGCTGGTAATGAAGGGCTGCTGCAAGTATTGCGGATCGTCAACGATGGTGGTGACGATCAGGTAGGAGAGCCCGTCCGGTTCGGTGGTGCGGTCGAAGTACTCGGTGACGGTCGCGTTGCCGCTGTAGGGAACTCCGTTCTTTCGCAAATAGCCGGGCTTCATGTGGGTGGTGACCACTTTCAGGGAGCCGCCCTGCGGGGACGCCGCACCGCGTCCTCCGCGTCCGCCGCCGATGACCTGCCACTCGGCGGTGGAATATCCCTGCCAAGTCGGCTCGCCCGAAGGCGGTCGCGGCGGACCGAAATGCAGCAAGCGCGTCTGGGTGCCGGCATCGGTATCGATTTCCAGCGTGCCTTCATTCTGCCAATGAATGTTCAGGCGCGTGGGAACGCGCATGATGGCGGCCGCGCCGTAGGCTTTGCACTGGTTGCCGGCGGCTTCGTCCTTGGCCGGATCCCAGGCATCGGCCACCTTGCGGCCTTCCGGATTGAGAGGAACGCTGGCGTAATCACCCTTGGCGGGAGTGACCATGCGCCAACGCCAGTCTTCGGTCACGAGAGCTACCCAATAGCCGGTGAGGTCGATGGGGGCGGCAGCCTCGGGGGAGGGGGGAGGGGCAGCCGGAGCGCCTGCCCGGCCTTGCGCCAGAACGCCCATGGACGATCCAAACCCCAGCGCCGCCGCCACCAGGACGGCGCGCCTGCCCAGGAACTGACTACCCATTCGCTCTCCTCCACTGGCCGGGAACACGCGTCCCCGGCCTGATCAAGCTTGTATCGCCGCGGACTTACTCGAAGGTGCCGCCCCACTTCCAGCCGTCGGACGGACGGGTGATGTTGACCATACGCAACCGGTGATCCTCGGGATTGCGACCGGGATTGCCGACGACAATGACATGATCGCCGGGTTTCAAGGTTTCGCGGGTCACGCCCTGCCGGCCCAACTGCCCGCCGGCGCCCCATTCCACTGCCCACCGGATCGTCTCGCCGCTCTGGGGGTCTTTCGATTCGACGTGCACGAACGAGTGCGGGTTCCGATACAGGAACTGCACCAGGTCGCCTTCGATCGTCACTTTCTTATCTTCGAAATAGGTTGCGGCGAACGAATGGTGCGCGTAGGCACGAACACCCAGAACCGTAGCGGCGGCGAACAGCAGAACGAGAAACTTGCTTTTCATGCGGTATCTCCTAATGTGCAACATTATATCTTAGCGGCCAAAACTCACAAATGACCCTTTCGGACTCCTCGCGCGAGAGCGCCGCACCGGGATAACGTTAACGCGGAGCCCGGCTCGGACGCTTTCAAAAACGGCGCTAAAAAGACCAGAAACCTGACCGTAGATCCGAAGCGGCGGCGGCCGCGGGGCGGCCGCATTGGGTTGTGTCCCGCTAACACTTCTTAACATTTCGACCGACGTCAGGATTCTGTAAACGGAAGTGGGATTTCTGTAAGCGACCGGACCCCCTTTCGCATAAAATATGTTTACGCAAGGGGGAGTGCGGCCGGTTCTGCACGTGAGGCCTGGCTATTCGGCCCAAGTTCTCGCACGAACACCGCACCGTCAAAGTTAACTGAACCGAGACCAGGCAGGGAGGGATTCTCACATGCTGGGTAGTCGCAAAATGCACCGAAACGCGTCCATCGCCGCGCTCAGCGCGGGTCTGTTGATGGCCGCAGCGGGCGTGCCGCGCCTGGAAGCGCAGGCCACCGCGAGCATCGCGGGCACAGTTTCGGACGCTAGCGGCGCCGTGATCGCGGAGGCTTCGGTCCAGGTCCGCAATACCGGAACCGGGATAACACAGACGGCCGTTAGCGATGGGCAGGGGCGGTATCGAGTGCCGGATCTGCAAATCGGCGATTACGAGGTACAGGCCTCCAAGGCGGGTTTCCAGACGGTCGTGCACCGCGGCATCGCGCTGACCGTGGGCAGCCAACCGGTGGTGGATTTCTCGCTTCCGGTGGGACAAGCCCAGCAGACGGTAACGGTCGAGAGCGAAGTTTCGCAGGTGGAGACGCAATCGACGGCGGTCGGGGCCCTGGTGGAAGGCAAGCAGGTTCGGGATTTGCCGCTGAACGGCCGCAACTTTACGCAGTTGCTCACGCTGGCGCCGGGTGTCACGCAAATACCGGCCGGGGCCCCCGGCGCGGGGAGCACGTTCTACGGCAACGGGCAGAAGTATACGATCGCCGGATCGCGTCCCTCGGGCCAAGCCTACCTGCTGGATGATCAGGACCTGACGAATTTCTGGAACAACGGCCCAGGAGCGGGCGGCCTGGGGACGGCGCTAGGGGTCGAAGGCATCGCCGAGTTCCAGACGTTGACGAACACATACAGCACGCAGTTCGGCGGCAACGGGGCGGTAATCAACGCTTCCAGCCGGCCGGGCACGAACGCGTTCCACGGATCGGCCTACGAATTCCTGCGCAATGACAAGCTGGAGGATCGCAATTTCTTCGACGTGCAGTCGGGCGCGCCGCCGTTTCACCAGAACCAGTTCGGCGGCAGCATCGGCGGGCCGATCAAGAAAGACAAGATCTTCTTCTTCGCCAACTACGAGGGTTTGCGGAAGTCGCAGGTGACCAGCTCGATCGTCACGGTACCGGATGCCTGCGCGCACCAGTTTCTGACCACGGCTTCGGCGAGCGGCGCTTGCGGCGCGCCGGTTTCGCAAAACAACACGCCATTCGGCACCAATCCGCAGGTACAGAGCGCGATCCGGAACACGATGGCCCTATGGCCGATGCCGAACTACAATGCCGAACTTCTCGCGGCCGGCGGAGTACCCAGCGAAACCGGGCAAGCGGTGGTGCTCGATCCGCTGACCGGGCACGAGAACTACGTGTTGGGGCGGGTCGACTATAACATCTCCGCCAAAGACTCCCTATTCGTGCGCTACGTACTCGACTACGCGCAGCGCAACTTCACCACCGGCATTCCGCTATGGCCGGAGTTGGACACCACGAGGGATCATTTCGTCAGCGTCGAAGAGCGGCGCCTGTTTTCGGCCAACATCGTTAACACGGCGCACGTGGGCTTTTCGCGCACGTGGGAAGATGCCAACGTTTTCGGATCTCCCACGGTCAGCAACGGAGTCGCCACTCCGGGCACTCTGGCTTCTTCCGGAACGCATCCGCTGCAGTTCCTGCCCGGCTCCGGGCGTGAAGATGGCACGGTCGCCACGTTCTCCGGTGTGCAGGCCATCGGCGCCAGCACAACGCTTCCGTTCTACCTGGTTCCGAACAAATTTTCGTTCGGCGACGATGTGATCTGGACGTCGGGCGCGCACAGCGTGAAATTCGGCGGTACGATCACGCGCATGCGGGAAAACACATGGGCGCCGTTCGTCGTCGGCGGCAACTGGACGTTCCCGAACATCACCGCGTTCCTGCAGGGCGCCGCATCGCAGGTGCAAGGCCAGGTGTCGGACATTCAGAATCCCACGGCGGACGCCACCAAAGATTACCGGTACTGGTTGTTCAGCCCGTACCTGGAAGACCAATGGAAGGCCAGCAGCAAACTGACGGTGACTGCCGGTATCCGATATTCGCCCACCAGCATCATCAGCGAAGTGCGGCATCAGATGTATAACCTGATCAACCCGTTCGTGCCGGGGGGAAAGTTCGTGCCCGTCACCACGGAAAGCGCGTCGAACCCGTCGCTGCGGAACTGGGATCCGCGGGTGGGCCTGGCGTGGGACCCGTTCGCCGATCACAAGACTTCGATCCGCGCCAGCTTCGGCACGTTCCACAATGTGCTGTTCTCGCGCGACCTGAATTACTGGCTCCAGCCGCCGTTCCTGACCGCGACGCAAACCGCGGCGCAAGGCCTGCTCTATCCAGTGCCTTATTCGAACCTCGGTCCGGGCACCAACACCGTGAATGTGCCGACCAACGGCAGCCTCAGCATCACCAACGGCGACTACTATGGGGTGCATTCGACGCCCTACCAGATGCAGTGGAATTTCACGATTCAGCGGCAGGTCCTGGAGAACACGGTGTGGACCATCGGCTACGTCGGCTCCCACAACCTGCACATGTTCATCCAGCGCGATTTCAATTATCCGCAACCGTGCACATCGCCCACGGCGGGCTGCTTCTACAACGGGGCGCTGACGTTTTCGAACGCGGCCGGTGTTCCGAATCCGCGCCTCGATCCGCAGTACAACAGCTTGCAACTGGCGGACAATCTGGCGGACTCACACTATCATGCGCTGCAGACCAGCCTGGATCATCGCTTTTCGCACAACTGGCAGGCGCAGGTGTCGTACACGTACTCGAAGTCGATTGATAACGGTTCGGGAACGTACGGGCTGGACGGCGGCGGTATCGCTTCCAATCCATTCAATATGGCGCTGGACCGCGGGTTGTCAAACTTCAGCCGCAAAAATAATCTCCGCGTCAGTGGTATCTACACGCTGCCGTCGAAAGCGAAGGGGATCGCAGGCGGCGTTGTCAACGGGTGGCAGCTCACGGGCGTGTTCTCGTATCTTTCGGGCGCGCCGTTCAACCCGACATCGGCGCCGAACCGCGTGTATACGGGAACCGGCAGCAACGCGGGGCGGCCGAATGCCGTGGCGGGCTGCGACCTCTACTCGGGATTCCAGACGCTCAACGCGTGGTTCAATACCGGCTGCTTTGTGGAGCAGCCGCTCGGGACGTACGGCAACGCGGGACGCGACACCATCATCGGCCCGAATCTGTGGGATCTGGACAACTCGCTGACCAAGGACTTCAAACCTTCGGAACGAGTGACGGTTCAGTTCCGCGCCGAGGCGTTCAACATCATGAATCACCCCTCGTTCCAACTGCTGCCGACGAATACGCAGATTTTCGCCGGCGCCGCGTTGAACGCAAGCGCAGGTAAGATTCAGGCCACCAACAGCCAGCCGCGCCAGGTGCAACTGGCTCTGAAGCTGCTATTTTAGTGGCGTAAGGCTCGGCCTTACGTCCTATGCGGCAGTTGATTGCCGGATTAATCCTTGTAGCGGCGGCTCGGGCCGCGGCGCCGACTTTCGACAAAGACGTTCTGCCCATCCTGCAGAAACACTGCCAGAGCTGCCACCGGCCGGGCGAAATCGGCCCCATGCCGCTGCTTACTTATGACGGAGCCCGGCCCTGGGCCAAAGCCATCAAGCAAGCCGTCGCGACCGGGAAGATGCCGCCCTGGTTCGCCGATCCGAAGTTCGGCCGTTTCGCCAACGATCGCCGTCTGAGCCCGGCCGATGTGCGCACGCTCGAAGGCTGGGTGGATGCGGGCGCGCCGGAAGGCGATGCAAAAGACAAACCGGCGCCGGTGAAGTGGACCGAGGGCTGGAACATCCGCGCCGACGAAATCTTCCAGATGCCGGACGCGTTCCAGGTGCCGGCGACGGGCAATCTGGACTACGTTTACATCGTCATCCCCACGGGCTTCACCAAAGACACCTGGGTGACTGCAGCCGAATTGCGGCCGAGCGCGCGGGCGGCCGTGCATCACGCCCTGGCGGTGGTCCGGCCGCCGGGTTCCCAGTGGATGAAAGAGGCGAAGCCGTTCATGCCGTACGTGCCTCCGCTCGATGCGGCCGTCAGGGGCGATCCGCAAGGCGAGCCCGTCAATATGAGCTATGAACTGCTGGCGGCGTATTCGCCGGGGATGCAGCCGCAGCGCTTCGACATCGATCATTCGGCGAAACTGGTGCCGGCCGGTTCAGATATCGTGCTGCAGATCCACTACACAACCAATGGCAAAACGCCTGTGGAGGACCGGACGCGTATCGGCCTGACGCTGGCGAAGGAAGCTCCCGCCAAACGGTTCATGTCGGCGGTGGCGGCATCGGCGAAATGGGAGATCGCGCCGGGCGACCCCAACGCCGAAGGGCACGCGCGGCTCACGTTCGGCGAGCCGGTCGAACTCGTCTACATTCAGCCGCACATGCACATCCGCGGAAAAGATATGACAGTGCGCCTGGTTTACCCGAACGGGGAATCACAGACGCTGCTGAGCGTGCCCCATTACGATTTTCACTGGCAGATCGTATATTACCTGGAGAAGCCGCTGCAATTGCCGCAAGGCACGCACGTGGACGTGAGCGCGCATTGGGACAACTCCGCGGCCAATCCGAACAATCCCGATCCCTCCAAGACGGTGAAGTACGGGTTTCAAAGCACGGACGAAATGCTGAACGCGTCGATGGGCGTGATCATCGACCTGGAGTAGATATGAGAAAAGCTTGCTTGTGGTTGACGATGGGGCTGGCGCTGCCGGTGTTCGCGCAGCATGATCTCTCGGGCACATGGGTCGCGCAATATCACGAAGACCAGCCGGAGCGAGGACCGGGGCCGGAAATCGGCGATTACCTGGGGCTTCCGATCAATGATGCCGCGCGATTCCGCGCCGATAATTGGGACGCGTCCCTGCTGACTTTGCCCGAGTGGCAGTGCCGGCCGCATCCGTCTGACTATGGCGACCGCCATTCGCATGTCCGCATCTGGGAAGAGATCGACGCGGCCACGCAGCAGCTGGTGGCGTATCACACGCACCGCGAGTGGCAGGCGCAGGAGCGCACGATCTACATGGACGGGCGCCCGCATCCGCCCGACTACGTGGCTCACACGTGGCAAGGCTTTTCGACGGGGAAGTGGGAAGGCAGCATGCTTACCATCACGACCACTCACCTGAAGACCGGTTACATCCGCCGCAACGGCGTGGCGCGCAGCGACCGGGCGACGGTGGTCGAGCATTTCCTGCGGCACGGGAACTATCTCACAATGGTGTCGATCGTGACCGACCCTGTCTACCTGACGGAGCCGTTCATTCGCAGCTCGGATTATCTGCTCGACAACACGCATCAGATTCCGCCGTACCCGTGCGAAGCGGTGGTAGAAGTGGAGCGGCCGACCGGCGCGGTACCGCATCATTTGCCGGGCACGAATTCATTTCTCAGCGAATTTCCCGAGAAGTATGGACTGCCGGCCCAGGCCGCGCGAGGCGGCGCGGAAACCATGTATCCGGAATATCGGCTCAAGATTCGCAAGGCGCAGAGCGCCAAGACGGTGGCAACGCAGAGCGCCGCGCGCTGACGGGAGCGAGGATTTCATGTTAAACGGGATTACACGCCGGGATTTTGCGCTGGCGGCGGGAGCACTCGCAGTAAAGCCGGGGACGGCTCAGAGCGGCCCGGCCGCACCTGCGCTCGATATCGCCGAGTGGAGCTATTTCTGGGTCGGGGTCGAACGCGCGGAGCTGGCGCGCGGGACGGTGGTCAACGGCAAACAGATGTATGTCGAATACCAGGCGCCCGCGCAGTTGAAGCATCCGCATCCGATTGTGATGGTGCACGGCGGGGGCGGCCAAGGCCTCGACTGGATGGGCACGCCGGACGGGCGGCGCGGATGGTCGACGTATTTTCTGGAAGAGGGCTACGCGGTGTACATTGTGGATCGGCCCGGCCATGGGCGCTCGCCGTTTCACCCGGATCTCGATGGCCCCTTCCCGCGGACGGCGGCGGCTTACGAAAATGTGCAACGCCAGTTCGCCGCGCCGGAAAAAGCGGAGAAGCCGTACGGTCCCCAGGCACAGCGGCACACGCAATGGCCCGGCTCGGGCGAAATCGGCGATCCGGCGCTGGACCAGGTGGTGGCGGGGCAGGGCGGTTCGTTTCTGGCGAGCCTCGAAGCCACGCACGAAGTGTGGCGGCAGGTAAGCGCGGAGCTGCTCGATAAGATCGGGCCCGCGATCATCATGACGCACTCGATGGGAGGGCCGTTCGGATGGATCGCGGCGGACGCGCGCCCGCACCTGGTGAAAGGCGTGATCGGGGTCGAACCCAACGGGCCGCCGTTCGGAAATCTGCGATGGGGGCTCACGGCGTGCCGTGTGGCGTACGAACCGCCGGCACAGGATCCGGCGGAAATCAAGACAGTCAAGGTGACGCCGGCGGAAGAGGGCCAGGACGCCTACTTCATTCAGGCCGAACCTGCGCGGCGGCTGGTAAATCTGAAAGGCATTCCGATTTTGTTGGTGACGTCCGAGGCTTCGTATCACGCGCCGTACGACGCCGGGAGCGTGGCGTTTCTGAGGCAGGCCGGCTGCACCGTCGAGCATATCCGGTTGCCGGAGCGCGGGATTCGCGGCAACGCGCATTTCATGATGATGGAGAAGAACAGCCGGGAAGTGCTGCAGCCGATTCTCGACTGGGCGGCGCAGAACATCACGGCAAAGAGCAAGACAAAGCCGGCGGCTCGCGCCCGGAAGAGCAACCCCGATTCGACCGCGATGAAGCTGGCCGATCAAGGATTCTTCTGGGTGGGCACGGAGCGCAAGAAGATGCCGTACGGGACCATCCAGCGCGGGCAAATGTACGTGCAGTATCTAATTCCGGCTGCCGTGCGGCGTCCGTACCCGGTGGTGCTGGTGCATGGAGGCAGCGGTCAGATGCTGCATTACATGGGCGCGGGCGGCGGGCTGGCGGGATGGGCGCACTACTACGTGCAGGAAGGATACAAGGTGTACCTGGTCGACCGGCCCGGCCATGGCCGCGCTCCGTATCATCCGGATGCGTTGGGGCCGATCAACCCGGCGCCGGTCTACGCGGGCATCGTCGCCGATTTCCAGCGGGCGACGAAAGGACCGCACCGGCGCTGGATGAGCGCCGGCGATATCGGAGATCCGCTGGTCGACCAATTCATGGCGAGCCAGAACGCGACGCCGCAGGATAACGAAATGGCGCAGGCGCTGTGGGCGAGCCGTGGCGCGGAATTGCTGGATAAAATCGGGCCGGCGATCGTGCAGACGCATTCGGCGGGAGGGCCGTTCGGATGGCTGACGGCAGAAAAGCGTCCGAAGCTCACCAAGGCGATTGTCTGCGTGGAAGGCGGAGGGATGCCGCAGCGGCCGCAGAATCTCGCGGGCATTCCCATCGTGTACGTGACGGCGGAAGCATCCGGACGCACGGGCGGGCCGGCATTAGTGGCGAAGTTGAAGCAGGCCGGATGTGACGCCGAAGATCTACAGCTCAAAGACCGAGGAATTGCCGGCAACGGTCACTTCATGATGATCGAGAGCAACCGCCGCGAGGTGTTCGACGTGATTCGGGCGTGGATCGAGAAGAAGGTTCCGGCGTGATCAAAACTTGTAAGCCAATTCCAGATAGCCAAGCGAACCGTTCGAGCTCCGCGGATAAACGGCGGCGATCGCGGCGCGGCCTTGGGCGTAGCCGTAGTATCCGGTGGCGGTGAGGTTACGGTTCATGCGCCATTCGACCTGGGTGTCGTAGAGATTGGCCAGGGACTTCGCGCCGCCGGTGGCGCGGCCGGTAAAGCCGAAAGTCCATGGCTGAAAGGCTCCGCCGCCGGCGTACCAGAGGTCGGTGGCGCTGGCCAGGGCGAGCGCGTGGAATTCGCTCGAGGTGGTGACGTTTTTGTGCGGGCGGAAAATCAGGGCGCCCAGAATGTCCCGATTGTTTTCCATGTCGAAGAAGGGGAAGCGCGCAAACGGACGCGGGGTGGGCAGAATCTGGAAGAACGTGCCGTGCGTGTGGTCGTTGGGGTTGCCATCGCCTGAACCTCGCGTATAGCCGCCGCGCAGCCAGGGTTTGAGCTTGCCGAGAAGGTTCGGCTGGAAGCCGCCTTCGAAATCGACAGCGTAGGCACGTTGGGCGAGGCGCCCCCAGCTACCCGTTTGCGCCACGCCCCATGCCAGCAGATCGATCGTCCCGGCCGGGGTCGTGAGCGCGCTCATGTGGTGACCGCCATAAGTGCCGATTCGAATGTTGTCGAAATCGGCGCGGCGGGCGGCTAAGGGACGGTTGTCGGTTTTGAGAATGGGACGCCAGTCGTCATAGTAGATCGCCAGCACGCGCGTCTCGGCTGCGTGGACTCCGCTGCCCCAGGGCTTGGTGTACGCGGCATAGCCGAAGGCAGTGTTCGTCTCGCCCCAGCCGTTGGTCTGGAAAACGCCGCGGGTGGGCACGGCGCCGACGAACGTGAAGGAGCCGCCGGGATGACTTTCCATATACTGCACGCCGTCGAAACTGCGCTGCACGTCTGACCAGCCGAAATTTCCGATGAGGCGCTGCATGACGCGGTCGCGTTTGATGGCGGCGAGGGTGGCATTTTTCGGAGTGGCTTCCGAGCCATCGAGGAATTCGAATCGGCCGATCTTGAGGCTGCGGCCGGGGTTCCCGCCGAGGTTGCGAAACCGCAGGAATCCCTGCTTGCCGAAAATCATCGCCGAGTTTTGCGAGCGATTGTTGGCCGCGAAATAAGAGGCGCCGAGACCGAGTTGGCCCTGCACCCCCGGGGCGATCGCATTGTCCGGCAGGCTTAACAAAAAAGGAGCGGCGAACTCGAGCTGCCAATCGAAGAATTCCCTTGACTGGGAAAACGCGAGGCGGAACAGGTTGCCGGAGTAGAGGTACGAGTTGTTGCCGGTATCGGGCTGGAACCAGTTCCAGTCTTCGGCCCGCGTGCGGAAACTGCCCGTGACGGTGATGCCGCCGATCTTGAGAGGCACGGGCGTTGCGTCCGACGAGCCCTGCGGCGGCGCGGCGAATATCGGGAGCGACAGACACACGATGAGAATCAGCCGGTTCATGACGAGGGTCTCCTTTTCTGAAGCGGACTAGTCGCCGCCGGCGGCGACAGCATCTTCGATTGGGGCCAGGCCGGCGCGCAGCACGGATTCGCGCGGCCAGGTGCGGCGCCACGCCCGGCGCTGCGAGAGGAGCGCGACTAAACCGCAGGAGGCCACGACGGCGAATACCCGGAAGCCCGGGCCGAAGCTGCCGGTCGCCTGTTTCATCGAGCCGAGTAGCGAAGGCAGCAGGAAACCGCCCAGGCCCCCGGCCGCGCCGATGATGCCGGTCAGCATTCCGACTTGAGTGGGAAAGCGCTGTGGGACGAGCTGAAACACGGCGCCGTTACTCATGCCGAGACTCGCCATGGTGAGGATCAGCATGCCGACTGCGGCGGTCACCGGCGGCAGCGTGCCGATCCCAGCCAGGCAGATCGCGACGCCGCCAAGCAGTACCTGCAGCATGCGTACGCCGCCGATGCGGTCGGAGAGCAGACCGCCGACGGGGCGCAGGAAACTGCCGAATAGCACTACGAGCGTGGTCAGGTCGCCGGCCTGCACTTTGGTGAGACCGTATTGATCGTGATAAAAGATCGAGAGGTAACTCGACAAGCCGGAGAAGCCGCCGAAGGTGATGGCGTAAATGAAGCAGAACCAGGCGGTGTCGCGCTCCGCGAACACGGCTGCATAATCGCGGAGACGATAGGCCGGGCGGCGCACCGGCGCGTCCTTGGCCATGAACGCGAAGAACAGCCAGACCAGGCAGACGGGAATGATGGCGATACCGAAGACAGTGCGCCAGCCGAGCGCTTGCGCGAGGCGCGGCGCGAACAGGGTGGCCAGCAGGGTTCCCGAATTGCCGGCGCCCGCGATGCCCATCGCGAGGCCTTGGTATTCGGGCGGATACCAGCCGCTGGCGAGCGGCAGCGCGGCGGCGAAGCTGGCTCCGGCGATGCCGAGCAGCAGGCCGACGGCGAGGAACTGGCCGAAGCTCGATGCCCACTGCCACGCGGCCAGCAGGGGCACCAGCGTGAGGCTCAGGCCGATCAGGCCGGTGCGGCGGCCGCCGATGCGCTCGGTCATCAAGCCGAGCAGGATGCGGAAGAAGGAACCGCCGAGCAATGGAACTGCCGTAAGAAAACCTTTCTGCGCGGCGCTGAGCTTGAGGGCCTCGCCCAGAAATGGGCCGAGCGGTCCCAGGATGACCCAGACCATGAAGCTGACGTCGAAATAGAGAAACGCGGATGCCAGAGTCGGGGCGTGCCCCGCCCTGCGGAATTCTTTCAGTGACATGGTTCGACCTTTCTCGCCGGCGTTACGCGGCTCGTTCTTCCTTTTGTTTGGAGTACTGGACGCGGATGATGCCGTCCTCGACGGACACCGGATACGTCCCGACCTTCACGCAGACGTCGGGCTTCATAACCTCGCCCGTATCGAGCGAAATTTTCCAGCCGTGCAGCGGGCACACGACCGTGTCGCCGGAAACAATGCCGTCGCACAGAGGGCCGCCGCGATGGGGGCAGGAATTATCGACCGCGACGTAGCGGTCACCGAGATTGAAAATCGCGATTTCGTCATCGCCGAGGCGCACGCTCCGGCCTTCGCGCAGTGGGATGTTTTCGGCGTTGGTGATGCGAATCCAGCTCATTGAACGTAGGCCTCCATGGGTTGAATCTGTACGAATTGCGTGGGGTGCACCGGCGTGGCGCGCTCGAGCCAGGCATCGCGCGACAGCGCCTTGGATTTTTGAAGGCGCCGCATCAAGGCTTTCTTTTGCTTGTCGGGCGCGTAGACCGTTTCTTTCCGGATCTTCTCGATGCCCATCCGCTCGACGAAGTCATAGGTGCGTTCGAGATAGTTGCCGTTCTCCCGGTAATACTGGAAGAACAGCATCGCCGCACTCAGCGCTTCCTCGGTGGTCTCGACCGTAATGAGCAGATCTGCCTTGCGCACATGCTTGCCGGCCGCGCCGCCTACCACCACCTGCCAGCTTCCTTCCTGTCCCACCAGGCCGATGTCTTTGACCGTGACCTCGGCGCAATTGCGGGGGCAACCGGTGACTCCCATTTTGGTTTTGTGCGGCGTATAAAGGTTTTCGAGCCGGCGCTCGAGCTCAATGCCGGTGTGCACGGCGTCCTGCACGCCGAAGCGGCAGAACTCGGCGCCGACGCACGTCTTCACCATGCGCACGCCTTTGGTGTACGCCTGACCGGACGGCATGCCGAGCTCGGCCCAGATGGCGGGCAGATCGGCTTTATTGACTCCCAGCAGGTCGATACGCTGGCTGCCGGTGACCTTCACCATTTTGACTTTGTACTTTTCGGCGACGTCCGCGATCTTGCGCAGCTCGGCGGGCGATGTCACGCCGCCGCGCATGCGAGGGACCACGGAAAACGTGCCATCGCGCTGAATGTTGGCGTGGACGCGATCGTTGATGAAGCGCGCGGAGCGATCCTCGGCGTGTTCGCCGCACCAGACTACATCGACCAGGTAACTGAGCGCGGGCTTGCAGACTTCGCAGCCTTCGCCGTTGCCGTAGATATCGAGCACGTCCTGGACGCTTTTGAGCTTTTGAGTGTGGATAATCTCGCGGAGGTTGTCCTGCGGGAAGGGCAGACAGGCGCAGAGGACCTTCTTCGTATCCTCCTCGAATTCGGGCGCGACGGCTTTGAGCAGTTTCTGACAAGTCCCGGTGCAACTGCCGCAGCCGGCTGAGGCGCGCGTGCACTCTTTCAGCTGCGCCAGCGTGCGGATGCCTTTTTCGTGGATGGCGTTAATGATGGCGCCTTTGGTGACGCCCATGCAGCCGCAGACCGTTTCGGTATCGGGCATCTCGGCGACGGTCGCGCCATGATCGGCCGCCGGCTCGGGAAACAGCAGGCTCTTGCGGCGCACGAGCAGGTCGGCATTGGTGCGCAGCCATTCCACGTAGCGGCCGCTGTCAGAGGCGTCGCCCACCAGAACGACGCCGGCCAGCCGGTTTTCGCGGATGATGAGTTTCTTATAAACGCCAAGCGCCGGATCTTCGTACCGCACGGCGTTGGTATCCCCGGTTTCCTCGACCTCTCCGGCCGAGAAGACATCGACTCCCATGATCTTGAGCTTGGCCGCCGGCTGCCAGCCTTCGAACTTAGGGCCTTTGTTGCCGGTGATGGTGGCAGCCAGAACTTTTCCTTGCTCGAGGAGAGGCGCGACCAGACCGTAGACCTGGCCGCGGTGCTCGACGCACTCGCCCACCGCGAAGACATGCGGGTCCGACGTCTCCATGTAGTCGTTGACGACGATGCCGCGATTAACGATGATGCCGGCTCTGCGGCCGAGTTCCGCATTGGGCCGGATGCCGGCGGCGATCACGACGAGATCGGCTTCGAGCAACTCGCCGTTGGCGAATTCCAGGCCTTCCACTTTTTGCGCGCCGAGGAGGCGCTGAGTAACGCGGCTGGTGAGCACGCGTACGCCGAGCTGCTCCATTTTCTGCTGGAGATAGGAGCCGCCGGTCATGTCAAGCTGCAGGTTCATGAGCGTCTCGAGCAGGTGGACTACCGTGACATCGCAGCCCTGCGCCTGCAAGCCGCGCGCGGCCTCGAGGCCGAGGAGGCCCCCGCCGATTACGACCGCCTTAAGACCAGGGCGCGCCGCGTGCAGAATGGCTCGCGTGTCGTCGAGGTTGCGGAAAGTGAAGACGTTTTCTTTATCGAGGCCACTGATGGGCGGAAGAAAGGGGTTGCTGCCAGTGGCGAGCAGCAATCGGTCGTATTGGTTGATGGAGCCATCGTCACCTTTGACGGTGCGTTCGGCCGGATCGATATCCGTGACGCGGACACCGAGCCGCAGCCCGATGTTGTGTTTTTGATACCACTCGAGGCTATTGATCGTGATGTCGTCGGCCGAGCGCTCGCCGGCCAGCACGGAAGAAAGCAGGATGCGATTGTAGTTGGCGTGCGTCTCGTCGCCGAAGACCGTGATGTTGAATTTGGGCGCGTGGCCGAGAATCTGCTCGAGGCAGGCGACGCCGGCCATGCCGTTACCGACGATGATCAGCTCTTCCATGAGGTCCCTCGTTCCGTGCGCTCTACCTGCACGGCGCACTGTTTGAAATTCGGTTCACGGGAGATTGGATCGAAGGCGGTTTGCGTCACCAGGTTTGAATTGGTCTCGGCGAAATGAAAGGGCATGAACACCTGGCCGGGGGCGACGATCTCGGTCACGCGCAGCTCGATGCCGTCCACGCGGTTCCGCCGGGAGATCAACGATACGCGGTCGTGCGGCTTCAGCTTCAGGCGTTTCGCATCGCGCGGGTTCATCTCCAGCCAGGCGCGCGGGGACAGCGTTTGCAGCGCCGGCACGGCCGCGGTCTTGGTGCGTGTGTGCCAGTGCTCGACCGTGCGGCCCGTGTTGAGGACGAACGGAAACTCAGAATTGGGCTGCTCGGGAAACGGCTGCCACTCGATAGCGAACAAGCGCGCTTTGCCGTTTTCGGTGGGGAAGCGGCCGTCTTCGTAAAGGCGCGGGCCGCCCCACTGCAAGCCGCCGGAGGTCTCGATCGATTCCCAAGTGAATGCGCTGTAGTCGCACAAGCGGCCGGCGGAGACGCGGCGCCATTCTTCGAAGGCGTCGCGCGTTGTGGTCCAGCCGGGGAACAGCGTCTCGCGCATATCAAGCCGGCCGGCCAGATCGAGAAAGATGTCGAAATCACTGCGCGCTTCGGCAGGCGGCGGGACTGCGCGGTTCACTTTGCTGACGCGGCGCTCCGAATTCGTGTAGGTACCTTCCTTCTCCCCCCAGATGGCGGCGGGCAACACGAGATCGGCCAACTCGGTGGTGGGAGTCGGATGAAACCCATCCTGCACAACCAGAAAATCCAGGTTTTCGAGCGCCTGCCTCAACACTTCGTGATTGGGAAATGAAACGATCGGGTTGGTGGCGATGATCCAGAGGGCGCGGATGCGTTTGGCGAGCGCGGCCTCGATGATGTCGGGATAAGCAAGGCCGCGCGCCGCCGGAATACGGCTCCCATCGATATTCCAGAGGCGGGCGAGCTCGGCACGGTCGTGCTCGCTTTCGAATTTACGGTACCCCGGTAGGCTGGAAGTGAAGCCCGCCTCGCGCGTGCCCATTGCATTGCACTGGCCGGTAATGGAGAACGGCGCGGCGCCGTGCCGCCCGATCTGGCCCGTGAGCAGCGCGAGATTGTTGATCGCGTTGACGGTCTCGGTGCCTTGG
>DATGII010000149.1:0-13610 GCA_035295805.1 Bryobacteraceae bacterium
GCACGCCCAAAGGTTTTCCTCCCGACCACCCGGCGGACGACCTGCTGCGCCGGAAGCAGTTCCTGCTGTATATCGAGCTGCCGCCCGACACCGTGACGACGCCGCGGCTGTTCCGGGAAATCGAGACCCGCTTTCGCGCCATGGCGCCCTTTCTGGAGTTCCTGAACGCTCCACTCGCGCCGGCGCGCAAAAAGATCGACGCGCGGGAATTGTTCGGGTAAGGCGGCGGTTGCGGCGCGGGCGGAGATCGAAGAAGATAAGACCGTAATCGCGCCTGCGGCTGTCCTTCGCACGCGTAAGCACCGATCGGAGATGGATTATGTGGAAAGAGTTTAAGGCGTTCGCACTAAAAGGCAATGTCCTCGACCTGGCGGTGGCGGTCATCATTGGCGCCGCCTTCGGAGGCATCATCACGTCGCTGGTGAACGATGTCATCATGCCGCCGATCGGGCTGCTGCTGGGGCACATCGATTTCAAAGATCTGTTCCTGACGCTGAACGGGCAGAGCTACCCAAACCTCGCGGCGGCGAAAGCGGCCGGGGCTCCGGTGATTGGTTACGGACAGTTCGTGAACACGATCATTAATTTTCTGATCGTGGCGTTCGCGATTTTCCTGGTTGTCAAACAGGCGAACCGCTTCAAGAAGCCGGCCGAGGCGCCGCCGCCCGCGACGAAAGAATGCCCGTACTGTATCAGCGTGATTCCCGCGAAAGCGGTACGCTGCTCGCAGTGCACGTCGGATCTGCGCGCTTCGGCCGCGTAGCCGCAGCACAGCCCGTTCCGGCGTCTAGTTACCCGGAGCGCCGGCCTTGCCGGTATTGACTTCCTCGGGCAGTTGCTTCAGCAGCGTGGGATAGACCCAGCCGGCCGGCTATACGCGATCTGGATCCACACGCGCTCAGCTACGTTACGTGATCGGTGATCTGGCTCCAGCCATGAGCGACAGGGCGGAGATGATGATGATATTGCCCGTCTGCACTTGCCGGCAATGCCGCTTCCGCCCGAACCATTCATCACTCTGGGAACACCGGCGCCTGCTTTCTTTTCCTGATGACGCCTGCCCCCGCCGGGATGGTCCTTCGGCAACAGATCGATATCGGATTTCGAGAGCGTAAAGGAAATGGCATATTTGCCGAGCTTGGCCCGCGGGTGGCGTCGCTGCCTCCGCGCGCGTGCCGTCGCGCTTGACACCGCGCGCGTGCCGCCCCTTTTGTTCCGCAATCAGGAGGACTATACTGTTGCCATTCTGTAACGAGGAGGATCCGATGCTGAAGAACCTTTTCGGCCCCGCAAGCTTGCTTGCCTTGTTCGGAACCGTGGGCGCGGTGACGGCGCAGACACCGTCCGCACCCGATCAACCCACCTTCGCCAAGGACGTGGCTCCCATTCTGCAGAGTCATTGCCAGAACTGCCACCGGCCGGGCAATATCGGGCCGATGTCGCTGCTGACCTACCAGGATGCGCGGCCGTGGGCCCGCAGCATCAAGCTGCAGGTGACGCAGCGGAACATGCCGCCGTGGTATATCTCGCGCACGGTCGGAATTCAGAGCTTCAAGAACGATCCTTCGTTGAGCGACCAGGAAATCGCGACCATCGCGCGCTGGGTGGATATTGGGGCCCCGCTCGGAGACGCGCGCGATCTGCCGCCGCCCCGCAAGTTCGACGACAACGACCGATGGCATATTGGCGAGCCGGACGTGGTTGTGCAGCTAAAGAAGGAAGTCTTAGTGAAAGCGAAGGCGCCGGATTACTGGGCGGACCTGGATCTGGAAGACCTGGGGCTGAAGGCGGACCGCTACATACAGGCCATCGAGGTTAAGCCGGTTAAAGGTGTGAGGGCGGTGCATCACGCGGTGGCGCAGTCGCGTTTCGAGGATGAACAAGGGAACCTGCAACAGGGCCTACTTGAAGAATACGCGGTTGGCAAGTTTGGCGATATCTACGCCAGCGACACAGGTCGCCTCATTAAAGCGGGGAC
Source organism: Bryobacteraceae bacterium (assembly GCA_035295805.1). Lineage (GTDB taxonomy): Bacteria > Acidobacteriota > Terriglobia > Bryobacterales > Bryobacteraceae > PSRJ01. Next base: position 1,979 of record DATGII010000149.1, read on the forward strand.
GCAGGCGTACTTGAATGTCCACCTGCACGCCACCGGCGAAGACACCGCGGTGCAGATCGCGCTCGGGATCAAGTATTATCCCGAAGGATTCGTGCCGAAGCATATCGAGAACGTGCAGCACGTGGGCGACAACGAAGACCTCGACATTCCGCCCAACACGAAGAACGTGCGCGCGGACGGCTATTCCGTCCTGCTCAAGCCGGCGCGCATTACGGCGTTCCAGCCCCACCTGCATAATCGCGGCCAGGCGCAGTGCCTCGAGCTGATCTATCCGCCGCAGGTTTCCGGCGGACGCGCACCCAAAGAAACCGTGAGCTGCGTGGACCGCTATCACTTCAACTGGCACATCGTCTATCTGTATAACGAAGACGAACAACCGATCGTGCCGGCCGGCACCGTATTGCACGTCACCTCGTGGTTCGACAACACGGCCGGCAACAAATACAACCCCGATCCGACCAACCCCATTGCGTTCGGGCAGCGCTCGATCGACGACATGAGCTTCGCCTGGCTGAGCTGGTATTATCTCTCGGACGATGAATACAAGCAGATGGTGACGGAGCGGAGGGAACAAGCCAAGCGGCTCAGCGCCTCCCGATAACGGGCAATGACGGCGATCACCATCCAGCGGCGGAGCAAACGCAGGCGCGCGCGGCAACTGGCCCCGATGGCCGCGCTCGCATTGTGCGGGGCATGTGCGTTTCTCCTTCGGGCGCAAGCCATTCTCGATGTTCTTCCGGACGAGTCGGAATTCAACCGCGTGGCCGGTCAGAATATCCAGCCGTTTTTCGAAGGCTGGCAAAAGATGCCGGACGGCCACACTGCCATGTGGTTCGGGTATCTGAACCGGAATTTTAAGGAACTTGGCGACGTGCCGGTCGGGCCGAATAATCGTTTCGACTGGGAAGCGGACATGGGTCAGCCCACGCATTTCTATCCGCGGCGGCATCTGTTCGTGTTTAAAGTCGATTTGCCACGCGACTGGCCTGCCGACAAACGACTGGTCTGGACGGTGAATTACCACGGCAAAGCGGCGACCGCGAATGGATGGCTCCAGCCGGAATGGGAGATCGATGACGGCGTCATCCAGATGAATATCGGCCCGGGCGGCGCGCCGCCGGAGAACCCGCGCAATCAGGCGCCGACCATCGCGGTGAGGGGGGATACCACGGTATCGGTGGGGCGCCCGTTAAAGCTCACGGCTACGGCCACCGACGATGGCATCCCCAAGCCGAGAACGCGTAATGCCGGGGCCGTGAACCCCGCCGCCAAAGAGCAGCCGCCACTCCCGCCCGCTGCGATGCCGCCGCCGCGGGCGCAACTCGGCCTGCGAATCAAGTGGATTCTTTACCGGGCGCCGGATTCGGGGGGCACAGTCGTTTTCGATCAGGACAGCAACTCACCCGTGGTCGGTGGGACCAGCAGCGAACTAAGCAACGCGGCGACGTTCAGTGCACCCGGGACTTACTGGCTCCGCGCGATCGCCACCGACGGGACCCTGGAGACCCCGCGGGACTTGAAAGTTACCGTGATCTCCAATGCGCAGTAACAGGAGATCCTCTTCTCTCCCGATCGCCGTCCTCCGCCCTGAAGGACCTGCTCCCTGTCGAGTGAGACACGCCAGAGATCGGGACCTCCGCATTACTGACTGGCTGCGGCGTGCTCATAAAAACGCACCAAATCGCCTAGAGTCACAGGATAAGAACTGACGCTAGAATCATTGAACGGGTCTAGTCCGAGAGACTCTTCGAGTCGAGCGACCAGAACCGCGAGCGAGAGAGAATCGAGGCCAGAATCCGCCAAACGCAGGTCATCTGTGAGTGGGGGCAAGTCTTTCTTCAACTCCCCCCCGATCCGATGGACCTCTGCAAAAATTTCTGACTTTATCGACATTTCAGCACTCCGAAAGAAGCGTTTCCCATTATTTTGGAAAAGGCCCACTCGATTCGGGTCGCCAACATCTCGGCTTCCGAAGGCACGGTAAAGCTCATTCGTATGTTCTATGTCGCAGGTTCTGTGCACATGCGTATATTCCGGTTCGTTGGAGTCCCGGCGCCGGCGGGGTCGGGTCCGTTCGCGCCGGCGAAGACTCGCGCAGCGCCATGGTCCCGGCGGACGCCGTACGGCAAAGCGCTGCCTTTGACGAGGGCCGCCGCTTTCGGGCGGCGAGATGCCGCAACCAGTTTCGGTAAACGCGCCTGGCCGCCGGACGCGCTTGGTTCCATAAATCCGGTGCCAGCAGATTGGCCGGAAATTCCAACAGCAGCTCTTCCCGTCGTGCGCGCGTTGCGCGCTCCTGGAAATCCAGCAACGCGTGTCCGGCGGCAGGTCCGAAATAGTGGGCAGGCATGGCCGGATAACTTTCCCTCTCGCCCCTCAAATAACGGCTGATATCCCGGCGGTACTCAAACAGCAGGGTGTTGGCTTCATATTCCGCGTGCCCTTGAAAGAACAGAAACAGGCTGCCCCGTTGTTTCACAAACGCGTCGACGCCGGCTTCTTCCGATTTCGTCAAAATCCGGTAGCCCTCGCCCAACAAGTCCTGTTCGCGTAACTCGTTCCAGCGGGAATGCGCGACTGTAAAGCATGGGGGAGTTCCATCCGTGAGCGGATGTTGGTTCGCCACCACGCACCGAAACAGGCCGAACCGCTTTTGGTCGAGACGCCAGCGTTCCAGCCCGTCCAAGTACAACACCGCGGCGTGCGCCGCCAGGCATGACCAGATCGAAGAGGTGGTGTTCCGTTCTGCCCAGTCGATCAACCACGTTACGCTGTTCCAGTACGGTTCGCTGGCGAGATCCGGGGACCGCGGCTCGGTTCCGGTGACGATCAGGCCATCCAGGTGCCGGTTAGACAGCTCATCGGCGCTGCAATAACAGTCGGCTACATGACGCCGGGCCGCCTCGCCTCGCGGGACACCGGCCAGGTTGTAGAATCCGACTCGCACGGACAGGTGGCCGGCCGCCGCCTCAAGCAGCGTCAAGAACTGCCGCTCGGTCGCCTGCAATGCCCGATCCGGCATGTTGTTGATAATTCCGATCTCGAGGGCGTCGCGCGCGAACGGCTGATCGCCGGACGCCTGGCTGTCCCGCAAGCATCCTGCATGGCGGGGCAAGGGCCGATCCAGGTAGACGGGCATCAGCGTTACTCCGCGCACATTTCTGAGAGGTGCGAAATATGGGTTCGGTTCATCTCAACCGGGCATCCGATTCGCGTGAACGATCAATTCGTGGGCGACACGCCCATGGCGGCGTCGGCGAAGACAATCGCGCCCAGCAGCCTGCGGAGCAGGCCGACTCCCTCCATCATTTCCATTCCGCCTGACAGGGGGCCCAACGCCATTTCCAGCTCTAGCGCCCGGAACAGTTCCTGGGTGTGAGTTACATCGCAGATGCCGTGAACGTCGGTATATTCCATATCCGCCGAGCCTTGCCGCCTGGCCAGATCGGCGAGGTACGCGGCAAACCGCTGGATGAAACCTTCGAAGAACGCCATCGTAACCAGGTTCGGAATCGGGGAAAGACGGCCAAGAAAGAGCCGCACGTTAGTCAAGTCCCGATAAACCGCCGTGAAGTCGGCTTCGGTAGGCGCGGCATGGGCCGCAAGCACGAACCGGCGCATCATGCCGGGATGACAGTCGCGGATTTCCTCGCGGAGGTTTTCGAGGATGATCTCCCGGGCTTCTCCGGACTTCACCGAGAGTAAAGTAGCAGTCATCCAATAGATGAAATTGCCTTCCAGCACCGCCGCATACCGGGCTAGGATTCCGCGCCTTTGCTCGGCCGAAAGATCCTGCGCGTCCGGCAAGGTGCCAAGCGCCTCCTCGACAGCGATATCGATACTTTCTCGAATGGAGCCCGTTCGGAAGGTGCCTGTGCCGCACAATGAAGAGAGCGGTAACGACGTACTAGCCATATTTATCCAAACATCCTGATGGTTTCCCGCCCGATCAGCGGGAGCGGCCGGAATTTCGACCCCCATCTCGGCACGATCGCGATTCGCATGTGCAGGGCCGCTGTTAGAGCGGTCACGAGCCGCGGGCTATGTCGTTCGCGCGGGTATGCGGAACAGACGGATCCGCCCGGCGAAATAGCCGTAAACAGAACCAAAACTTTGGTTCTAGTCCAAGGATTCCTCCAAACCCTGCAGGTTCGCAACCTCTTATCTATGCCGGTACCGCTCCTTTTGCGCCTTGGCCATTCCGTACTGAACCGCTTGCACGAGTTGGTCATTATCTTGCGGGCGGGATGTCTGCGTCGCGGAAACGTAAGATGACCCACTTTGAAATTCAACCTCTCCACCGTTGCGCGCTACCGGACGCTGCAACCTTTCTCAGCCGCTGGTTCCGAAGTGGCAGCAGGGGCTCGGAGGCGAACTTCGCTCAGGAAGACTCCATTTCCATCGAGCGGCGCCTCAACTGGATGCTGCTTGAAAACCCAGCTGGGCGCGGGGAATCGCGATACGGTTTTTGCATCCGAGCTCGCTCTGGCGAGATCCGGGGGCTCAACCTCTGTTTCGCGGCTCAGTTCGTGGCCGGAGACAAGCGGATCCTGGGCCTGGGCTCGGGCAGCTTTTTTGTGGAGCCGGACGCTCGTTTACTCGGATTTTATTTATTCAAGAAATACCTAAGCCTTCCTGGTTACTCGTTCTTCTTTACGACCACGTCCAATGTCAATTCCGCGCCCCTTTGGCAAAGCCTGGGTGGCCGCGCCGTGCCCGGTTCCGAGCGGGAGTACCTGTTCCCCCTCAATGCCGAGGCGCTGCTGCCGGCGCTGGCGGCGGAAAAGTATTCGAGCGCAATCGTGCACAAATTGTTCTCCGTCGCCGGCCGCTGCGTCAATCCCTTCCTGGAGCTTTCCCGGCATTCACCCACGGCGTTGCGGGTAACTCCCTGCCGGGATTGGTGCAAGCTGGCGGAACTCTCCGGGCGGCACCGTGTCGCCGGCTGTATCACTGCCCAGCGCTCCCCAGATTTCCTGCAGTGGCGTTACGAAAACAACGAAGGCCCGCCCTCCGGCGTCTATCTTGTGCGCAACAGCCGCGGCGACGAAGGGTGGTTCGCCCTCGGCGAGATGCTCCGGGGCCGCCGCCGTCAGATCCGCGGTACCGTGCTGCTCGATGCCGTTTGGCCCCGGGAACGCCTCAGTTTCCGGGAGCTATTCCGCGCCATGCTGCAGGTCGTCGATGGCCGGACGGCGGCTGTTTTTTTTCGGTCGCGGCGGGGCGTGGAATTGGAGAACTGCCCTCGCCCGCTGATCCCCCTGAATCGAGGAGTGCCTTCGACTTTCGTCATTGCCCGAAAGGGGGGGCCGCCCGTGCCGTGTGATTCTCTGGATCTGGTGTGCGCCGATGGCGATACGGCTCTCCCGCTGGCGCCCCGGCTCCTCGGGGCTGCTGTCGCGAATCCCCGCGCCACAGTGGCGCTGCGGGAGTAAGGGCAGAAAGCGCGCGCACTCCGCGAGCGCGGCCGCGCCTTAGGACTGCGCGCCCTGACGCTCCCGCAGAATCCTGTCCGGTATCACCCCTGCCCGGCTGTCGATCATTCGCCTCGCAGGACAGTCACTGGATCGATCTTCGTAGCCCGCCGCGCGGGGACCAGGCACGCTACCGAAGATACGCCCATCAGGATCGCTGCAACCGCGGCCATCGTGTACGCATCTCGCGAGTCGACCTTGCATAAAATTGACGAAAGAAGCTGTGTGACCGCGCTCGCGCCCATAGCGCCGATGAGGAGGCCCGTAGCCGTTAGCCCGAGACCCTGTTGCAACACGATTCGGCGCAGCATCGATGGCGACGCCCCTAGTGCTGCGCGAACCCCCAACTCCTTGGTTCGCTGTCACGGAGTAAGAAATCACGCCGTAAATACCCCAGCGAAGCTAACAACCATGCCACGACCTCAGGGCGTTCGGACCGGTCTTTCCAATTCCTCTCTGGGCGAGCGCCGTCGCGGAGCCGAAGGTCAGAACCCACTCGGTAGTTTTTCCGTCCGCGTCCTTGACGTCGAGACTGAGCGATCCGTGGGGGTTAGAGAACTTGATTTGCGCCACTTCTCCTTGCAGCTCCTTTTCCGCTTTCATGTCATACACGCCCGCGAGAGAGTGATGGGCCTGCAGCAAGCCGGCGGCCACGCAGATTGCGGCCAAAAATCCCAAAGTTCGCTTGCTCACTTTTGATGTAACCTCCTCGGTTGCCGATCGGCTAGGGTTTTATCACGATCCGTTGCAGCCGCGAACCCCGCGCTGATTGTGTAAACTGACCTCAGCACGAATCAGAGAACGTTCCTCGTGGAGGTGCGATGAGCCAGGATTCCAGGAACAACGTCAGCCGGCGCGGTTTCGTCGGGGCGGCGGCGGCCGCGCCGCTCGCCCTGGCGCAGCGGGGCGCCGCGCAAACAGCCGCAGCCGCGGAGCGGTTTGATATCGTCGTTGCCGGAGCGGGTCATAACAGCCTGGTCTGCGCCGCTTACCTGGCCAAGGCGGGCTACCGCGTGGCGGTGATCGAAGGCCGCCCGACCATTGGAGGGGGCTGCAAGACCGCCGAAGTATGCCTGCCCGGATTCAGGGAAGACTTATGTTCGAGCGTGCACGGCGCGTTCCGCACCAACCCCGCTTATACCGAGCTCGCGCTCCACGATTACGGCCTCGAATACATCGATCCCGAACTGGTAATGCACATTCCCTTTGTAGACGGGACGTCCATCACGGTGTGGCGCGATCTGGACCGCACGTGCGAGACGATCGCGAAGTTCTCGAAGAGAGATGCCGAAACATTTCAGCGCCTGGTTCCGGAATATAAGAAATACACGGAGCTTCCGGCCGGCGAGCGCGCCAAAGCGCCGCACGGCGGTTATTTTCAGCGGCTCAACGCGATGTCCGGCTACGATGCGGCCTGCTCCATTTTCGAGAGCCGGTATATGCGCGCCGCCTCGCTCACCTGCGGCCATTTCGGCGGCGTGGCCGGGAGCGACTTCGGCACCGGCAACCAGGCGTTTTCGCTGGTAGGACAGGTGCTCAACGGGCGACCGATCGCGAAGGGAGGCTCCGGCACACTGAGCGTCGCGCTCGGCAAGTTCATCGAAGCGCATCACGGCGTGATTCTCACCAATAAGCCCGTCGCGAGCCTCCTGGTCGAAAGCGGCCGGTGCGTGGGTGTGGAGTGTGGCGACGGAAGCCGCTATCGCGCCGCAAAGGCCGTCGTATCGACCATTCATCTGAAGCATATCGTCGGCATGGCGCCGCGCGAGCTGTGGGGCGAAGAGTTCCTCGCCAACGTCGAAGTCTTCAAACCGGAGCACGCCATGTTCTCGATGCACTACGCCACCTCGGATCCTCCACGCTATCCGCTGGCAGGAGGCGGCACCGTTACGAGCGTCGAGGCCGCGCTGCTCGAGCAGCCCGAAAGCATCCTGCTTCTCAACTCTTATAACGCGCGCGGCGAAGTGTGGGTCGACGATATTCCCCTTCAGATTGTGAGCCCTTCGGTAGGCGACCCGACACGCGCGCCGGCCGGCTACCACACGGTCAAGATCGAAGGCACGCTTCCCTATGCGCTGAAGGAAGGGCCCGGCCATTGGGACAAAATCCGCGACCAGGTCGCCGAGCGAATTTTCGCCCGCCTGCGGCGCGTCGCGCCTAACTTGACGCCGGAGAAGATCCTCGCCCGGTTTCTCGAATCCCCGCTCGATATCGAGCGCATGAATCCGGCCATGTGGCGCGGCAGCGCGCATCACGGCGAGCGCCGCCAGCTTTCGCCGGCGGCTTCGTATAAGCTGCCGATACCAGGTTTGTACCAAACGGGTGCATGTACACCTCCCGGCGGCTCCATCACGGGCTACCCCGGTCGCAACGCCGCCGCGGTGCTGCTGAAGGATCTGGGCACGACCATCGAAGCGGTCGGGAGCCGGAAGGCATGAAGCGGCCGCTTTCCTCCGTCGCACTATTGCTGTTTGCCGGATTCCCGCTCTGCGCTCAGCCGGCCTCCGCCGCAGCCGGCGCCGCCAGGCTCGAGGTGCCCGAGAACATATCCGGGCGCGCCGCACCGGCACAGCCGCTGCCGTTCAGCCACAAGACCCACGTCGGCCGCGGCCTGCAGTGCCGGCAATGCCACGTCAATCCCGAGCCCGGCAACCAGATGACGTTCCCGGCGGTGGCCACCTGCATGGGCTGCCACAACAGCATTGCCAAGGACCGTCCCGCAATTCAGAAGCTCGCCGAGTTCGCCGGCTCCGGCCGGCCGATTCCCTGGCTGCGCGTGTACCAAGTGACCCCCGGCGTGGCCTGGACGCATCGCAAGCACCTCCAGGCGGGCATGCAATGCGTGAACTGTCACGGACAGGTCGGCCAGCTGGAGCAGATGGCCGAGACCACCGCGGTCACCAGCATGGCGAGCTGCATCAGTTGCCACCAGGCCCACAACGCGGGAACGGTATGCCAAACGTGTCATGCCTGGCCCGCCGGGGACAACGCTTCGTCCGCGCGTTGACGCCATCTGGCCATTGTTGTAGCCTTGCGCTAATGGCCGCGAGCGATCTGCGCAGAGCGCTGTTCCCCGTATGGGGCGCCGTCTGGCTGCTCTCTGTTCCCGTGTGCGCCCAATGGCTCGGCCTGCCCACGCCGGGCATTCCGCGCACCGCCGACGGCAAGCCCAACCTTACCGCACCCGCGCCGCGCACGCCGGACGGCCATCCGGACATGTCCGGCATGTGGCAGCCCGAAGTGAACCCATACCGTTTCGACGTGATCCAGGATTTGAAAGACGAGAGCATCTTCCGCCCCCAAGCCGAAGCTCTCTTCTTAAAGCGCGTCGACGATTTCCGGCGCGATGACCCGGTCACGAATTGTCGGCCAGGCGGCCCCTCCGACATGCTCAACACGATGTACCGCATCGTCCAGTCGCCTGCCGTCGTAGCGGTTCTTTACGAAGGCGCGATGGGCCGCTATCGCCAGATTTACACGGACGGGCGCAAACTCCCTAAAGATCCGAACCCCACCTGGCTGGGCTACTCCGTCGGCCATTGGGAGGGCGACACGCTCGTGGTCGAGTCCGCCGGTTTCAATGACCGCAGCTGGCTCGATCGCGCCGGCCATCCGCATTCCGAAAGCCTGCGTGTCACCGAGCGATTCCGCCGAACGGATTTCGGGCACATGCAATTTCAGATCACTTACGAAGACCCTGAGACTTTGACGCGGCCGCTGACCTTTTCGCTCAAAGTGAACTATGCCGCCGATACAGACATGCTCGAGAACGTGTGCAACGAATCGGAATCGAATCAGCCCCACCTCGTAGCCAGGGCGAATGCGGGCGTGTCGTTGAGCGCGGACGTTCTCGCCCGCTACGCGGGCCGATATGAATTTCGCGAAGGCTCGCGCACGGTTGCCGCCTTCATGGGGATGACGCAGAAGGTGACTCTGGTTAAAGGCCGTCTGTACCTGAACGCGCTTCCGCTGATTCCGCAGTCGGAGACACGGTTTGAATCTACCGGCGCCGCCGCCGAATTCCGGCTCGACGCCGAAGGCAAGGTGCTGCGCCTGGTCTTGGGCCAGACCGAAGGCGATGCGTTCTACGATCGCCGCCCCTGAAGGCGCGGCGGGGCCTTGCACGGCTCTGTCCGGTTCGGTAGAGTGGTCAGCCGGTGAGGCGGAAGGGTTTTGCATGAAGAACATTCGTTGGGGTTGGATTCTGCTAGGCGGCTTCCTCGCGGAACTGCTGGTGTTCGTCATGGTGATACCGCCGAGCCTGGTGGCGGGACAGCAGAGCATGCAGTACACGGCGCCACCCGCGTCATTCGTGGCATGCCTGCTTTTCGGTTTTTGGATTGCGAAGAAATCCCCACAACGGCCCCTCCTTCACGGCACTCTCGTCGGCGTCGCCGCGATGCTGGTCTATATCGCCATCAGTTTGGGCCAGCCCGAGCCCCTGGCTTACGTGATCGCGCACGGCTTGAAGGTTCTGGGCGGGCTGGGGGGCGGGTTCGTCGCCCTAAAGCGGACAACCGCGGGGGCCGTTCCCAACTCGCCTGCGGCGTAATGCGACCGCGCGCGATATCCTCGAGGGGACAAGGTAGTGCCGTGCTATACTCGACACCGATTACGGAGGCCCCATGCGTCCGGCCGTTCTCATTCTGATCAGTGCGCTCACTCTGGCGGCCCAGGTCGATCCGGAGTATACGGTTCCCAAGCAAAATCCGTTCACGACGCCCGGCGACGTGCAAGACGGGGAGAAGCTGTTTCACGGGCAATGCGGGCGCTGCCATGGACTCAAGGGAGAGGGCGGCCTGGGCGCGATTCTGGCGCAGCCGCGATTGCACCTGGCGCCCGATGATTCATCTTTGTTCCAGGTGATCCGGGACGGTGTGAGAGGAACCGAGATGCCGGCCGCTTCGACCTTGAGCAGCCGCGAGATCTGGCAGTTGGCCGCCTATATTCGCAGCCTCGGAAAATTGCCTGCCGAGACCGTGCCTGGGAATCCGCAGCGCGGCCAGGAGATTTACCGGACCAAGGGCAACTGCGGCCGATGCCATATAGCGAAAGGCCAGGGAGAGAGCATCGGGCCGGAACTGAGCGATATCGGGGCGCGGCGCAATGCCGCTTACTTACGTGCTTCGCTCGTGGAGCCGGAGGCGGCGGTTCCCGACGGGTTTCTCCAGGTGCGCGTCGTGACGAATGACGGCCGCGCCATTACCGGAGTGCGGCTTAACGAGGACACGTTCACGATCCAATTGCGCGATCTGAACGGCCGCACCTATTCGTTGCTGAAGCAGGACCTCAAGGAATTACACAAAGATTTCGGCAAGTCGCCGATGCCGAGTTATCGCGGCGTCCTCACGGCGGCCGAGGTGGATGATGTGGTCGCTTACCTGACATCGCTGCGAGGGAACTGATGAAACGGCTGATTGTGTTACTGCTCCCGGTGCTGCACGTGGCCGGACAAGTTTCGTTCGACCGCCTTCGCCAGGCCGAGGCCGAGCCGGGCAACTGGCTGACGTACTCCGGTAATTACGCGGCGCACCGGCACTCACGCCTCAACCAGATCACGCCGGCCAATGTGAAACGGCTGCGGCTGGCCTGGGCTTACCAGGTCAGAACCACCGAGAAGATCGAGGCTTCGCCGCTCGTAGTGGATGGCATCATGTACTTGAGCGAGCCGGGCGGCAGTGTTACGGCGCTCGATACCCGCACCGCGCGTCCGATCTGGAAGTACACGCGGAACTTGCCGAAAGACGCGCGCGGCTGCTGCGGTACAGTCAACCGCGGCGTCGCCATTCTGGATGACAAGGTTTATGTGGGCACTTTCGATGCGCACTTAGTGGCGTTGGACATCAAGTCGGGCAGGGTGCGCTGGGATGTGCCGGTGGCCGATCCCGCGCTCGGGCACTCGATCACGGGCGCGCCGCTGGCGATTCGCGGCAAGATCGTGGTCGGAATGGCCGGCGGCGAGTACGGCGTCCGCGGCTTTGTCGATGCGTACGACGCGAAAACCGGGCAGCGCGCCTGGCGTTTCTGGACGGTGCCCGACGAAGGAGAGCGCGGCCGCGAGACGTGGGCCGGCAACAGCGCCAAGAACGGCTCCGCTACAACCTGGGTCACCGGCGCTTACGATCCCGAACAAAACGTCGTGTTCTGGGGAACCGGCA
>DATGII010000150.1:0-13802 GCA_035295805.1 Bryobacteraceae bacterium
GAGTCGGGCATCGAAACGAGAGTTTATAAGTAACGCCATCCAGCGATTCCAATGGCCTCGTAGATGCGGCTCAAACTACTGGGCGGCCCACAACGCACGGCGATAAGTCCGCGGGAGACAGCTCTCGAAGCCGGGCCGCCCGCAACGCTTTCATCTGCTTTTTCTGTTTCCGCAGGCCGACGTGTCTCTGTACTACGGCGCCATCGAGGCGATGTACGCGGTGATCGCGATCATGTCGTCATCGTTCAGTTTGGCCACTACCGGCTTCATCAGGCTCGTCCATTCGCCCTTCCGGAAGCCCGCCTGCATATCGTAGAGCTGCCGCCCCAGGTAACTGGGGGACCGGCCCGCGAGACCGGGCACCGGGCCGAGCCCGCGCAAATCCTCCCCATGGCACGAGCCGCACGCCGTCGTCTTGCCCGCCCCGTTTTTCACCAGCGCTTCACCCTTTTTCAGGCTTCCTTTCGGCGCGTACACGATGAAGCCGGAATGATCGTTGCGCAATACCTCGGTGGCTTCGGCATCCACGGGCGTCTCGATCAGCCGGTGGCCCAGCGGTTCCTTTTCGTTGCCTTCCACCAGGAACATCCCGCCGTTGGCGCGCGTCTTCGGGACCATGTCCGTTTCCACCACCTTCGTCATCCACGGCGTCCATTTCATGGTGGCGAAGTAATCGGCCGCCGCTTTGATCTCGTCCTCGGTCATATTTTTCGCGAAGGAAATCATGCGGTTCGTGTTGGCTTTGCGCGGATCGGCGCTCTTGCGCAAACCATCGCGGAAATCGTGCATCGTCTGGATAAAGTACGATACCGGCAGGCCCGCCACGCCTGCGTTCTCAGGCCGGCCCTTGCCGTTCGGATAGTGACACAGGCTGCACGCCGCAATCATCGCGTCCTGGCGGCCATGCGCCACCACGTCCGGCATCGGACCATGATCGCCCGGAAACCAATCTGCCGGTCCATATTGGTTCGCGATCTGCTGGCGCGTAAATTCCTTGTCGCTGCCCTCGACGTGCCTCGGTGTAGGATCGGGCGCCGGAGGCGTGCCCGCCCGCGCAGGCGCCGGGGCCGAAGCCGTCTCTCCGGGAGGAGTGGTAAATCCGTAGGCCCATGGCGGCGGTCCCGCGGCCCGGACAGAGACGCTTGCCACAAACACGCCCGCAACCGCGATCAGTAGAAACCCGAACTTGCTCCTCATAATCGATCTCCTTCTCTGCAGCAATCCTTTAGCGGCGCCACCAACCGTCCTACCCGTGGCGGCCGGGTTCTGGCCAGTATATACCCAAACCGGCGTCCTTGCCCCTGCGGGCTAGAATAGACCCATGCGCGCCCAGCTTCGGCTGCTCTCCCTTTTATTCGCCGCGGCATCGTTCGTCTGCGCCGCCGTTCCCAACCCCCGCGACTACTTCGGCCACGAGATCGGCGCCGACCGCACCGTGCTCGATTGGGACAAAGTCGTTTCCTACTTCCAGCAGCTCGCGAAATCGAGCGATCGCATCCGCATCCAGGAACTCGGTAAGAGCACCGAAGGCCGGCCCTTCCTCGCCGCCGTGATCGCCGCGCCCGAAACACTGCAGCATCTCGACCGCTACATCGCCATCCAGCAGCAGCTTGCCGATCCCCGCCGCACCACGCCCGCCGCAGCCGAGCCGCTGTTCGCGCAAGGCAAGGCGGTCGTGCTGATCACCTGTTCCATCCACGCCAGCGAGCTCGCTTCCACGCATACGGCGGTCGAGTTTGCCTACCGCATCCTCACCGAAGATAAGCCGCGCTTTCGCGCCATCCTGCGCGACACCATCTTCCTGCTGGTGCCCTCTCTCAACCCCGACGGCGTCGATATTGTCACGCGCTGGTATCGCAAGACCCTCGGCACGCCGGCCGAAGGAACGGACCCGCCTGAGCTCTGGCACCACTACGTCGGCCACGATGACAATCGCGACTGGTACATGTTCACGCAGGTTGAGACGCAGCTCACCATTTCCAAGCTGCACAATGTATGGCACCCCGAGATCGTCTACGACGTACACCAGCAGGGCGCGTTTGGCTCCCGCCTGTTCGTACCGCCTTGGCTCGATCCCACCGAGCCCAATATCGATCCCATCCTGATGCAGGAAACCAACATGATGGGGACGTCGATCGCGTCCGATTTAACGGCCGCCGGCAGGACGGGTGTCGCGCTCAATGCAATTTACGATTTCTGGACGCCCTCGCGCCACTACCAGGCATTTCACGGCGGCATGCGCCTCCTGACGGAATCCGCAAGCGCGCGCCTGGCGACCCCCATCACGGTGCGGCCCGATCAGATTTCCGAAACCGCGCTTGGCTTTCGGCCGCGCGAGAAATCCTGGAATTATCTGGAGCCGTGGCTGGGCGGAACCTGGAGTCTGCGCGACATCATCGATTACCAGTTGATTTCCTGGGAGTCCTGCCTCTACAACGCGGCGCTCCATCGCGAGGAGCTGCTGCGGAATTTCTACCGCGTGGCCCAGCGGCAGGTGGCGCGCACCGATCCGTGGGGCTTCGTGATTCCGGCGCAGCAGCGCGACCCCGGCGCGACGCGCAAGCTGATCGAGACCCTTCGTTTTGGAATGGTGGAGATCGCACAAGCTCCGGACGGCAGCGCCGTGATTCCCATGCATCAGCCCTACGGTGGTTGGGCCAAGGCGCTCCTCGAGCGCCAGCACTATCCGGAAGAGCATCTGTATCCCGGCGGCCCGCCGAAACGGCCGTATGACGTGACGGCGCAAACTCTGCCGCTACTGATGGGCGTCGAGGCGCGGCCCGTCTCGCAGCCGGCCGAGTACTCCGGCGAATGGAAGGCGCCGGCCGCCGCAGCCGGACCGCTGCTCAAAGCCGCCGATACCGATTCTTGGCATGCCGTCAACCGCGCCTGGCAAAACAGCCGGCCTGTGTGGCGCGATCCGGCGACGGGCGATTTTTCGCTCGCCGCCCGCAACGGCTGGAAGCAGCTACAGCGTCCCCGGATCGGGCTCTACCGCTCGTGGATGCCCAACATGGACGAAGGCTGGACGCGATGGCTCTTCGAACAATTCGGTTTCGCGTACACCACCGTGCGCAACGCCGATATCCAGGCCGGCGGCCTGCATCAGATGTTCGACGTCATCGTGTTCCCCGATCAATCCTCTCGCAACATCGAAAGCGGCTACAACAATAACGCGATGCCGCCCGAGTATCAGGGCGGATTGGGCGCCAGGGGCGCCGAGGCGCTGCGCGAGTTCGCCGCCGCGGGCGGCACCCTGGTCTTCCTGAATCACGCCTCCGATTACGCCATCGAACACCTGGGCGTCGCGGCGACCGCGGTGACCGGCGCTGCCGGCTTCTACTCGCCCGGCTCCCTGCTGAACGTTCACCTCGATGCGCGCCATCCACTCGCATACGGCGTACCGCCGGATCTCGCCATCTGGAGCGAGCAAAGCCCCGCGTGGGAAACGCAGCTACCGGTGGTCGCACGCTATCTCGATACCGGGGTGCTGGCGTCGGGCTGGCTCGAAGGCGAAAAACTGATTGCGGGCAAGGCGGCGATTGTGGATGCGCCGCTGGGAACGGGGCACGTTGTGCTGTTCGGCATGCGGCCCCAGTATCGCGGGCAAAGCTACCTGACCTTCAAGATGTTCTTCAATGCCCTGACCGGGAGCTAAGACGCCGCAGCCCCCGCTCCAGATCGGCCACGATATCTTCCGCGGCCTCGATCCCCACCGACAGCCGCACCAGGTTTTCCCGAATCCCCATGCGCTCCCGGTGCTTCGGCGACACTTCGCGATGACTGCTCATCACGGGGTACAGCATCATCGAGTGCACATCTCCGAGGGAGGTTGCCCGAACGACAAGCTGCAGCGCGTCCATGAAACGGAAAATCTCATCGCGCCCGGCGTCTTTCAGCTCGAAGCTCACCATCGCGCCGTACAGATTCGCCGGGAACAGGCGGCGAATCGCCGCCGCGTCGGGATGCTCGGGATTCGCCGGAAAATAGACGCGCTCGACACGCGGATGTGTCGCCAGCCATGAGGCCACGCAGCCCGCGTTGGCGCACTGCCGCTCCATGCGCAGCGGAAATGTTTTGATACCGCGCATCGTCAGATAGCTTTCGAACGGCCCGAGCACCGGGCCTGTCGTGCGCGAAAGGGCCCGCAGCGGTTCTAAATTTTCCTCATCGGTGACGATTACGCCGCCCATCACATCGCCGTGACCGGCCAGGTATTTCGTCAGGCTGTGCACGCTGAAATGGGCGCCGAGTTCGAGCGGGCGCACCAGCAACGGTGTGGCGAACGTGTTGTCCACTACCAGGGCTGCGTCCGCTTCCCGGGCGATCTCCGCAATCCGATCCATCGGAGCCACGCGCAGCAACGGATTCGAGATCGTTTCGATGTAGATACAGCCGGGCTTGGCTTCAGCCACGGCGGCCCTTAGGGCGTCAAGGTCGCACACATCCACGAAGCGCACCGCCACGCCGGTCGGCTCCAGCACGTTCAGGAGCAGGCTGACGGTGGCGCCGTAGAGCGCGTTGGCCGCCACCACCGATTTGCGGCGATCCGCCAGCGCGGTTTGCACGGCTACCTGAATCGCCGCCATCCCGGAGGCGCACGCCAGCGCGCCGTGGCCGTGTTCAAGCGTAGCGATCAGCTCTTCGAGCGCCGACGTCGTCGGGTTTTCGTAGCGGCCGTAGCTGTACCCTTTTTCCTCTTGGCCTAAGACGCGCTCGAGCTGCTCCATCGATTCGTAGAAGAAGCTGGAGCTCGCGTGAATGGGCGTAGTGACGGGCACATGCGGCCCGGCCTTTTTCCGGTCGCCCGCGTGCACAGCCTGGGTATGGATCTTCACGACTTCCTCTTCCACCGGACGCCCGATTTGGTGTCTTCCAGGATGATTCCCTGGGCCAGCAACTCGTCCCGGATCTGATCCGAGCGGCTGAAGTTTTTGGCTTTTTTGGCGGCGGTGCGCTCGGCGATTCTGGCTTCCACTTCGGAATCCGACAGGCCCGCGGCGGCCGACGGCTTCAACACGTCGAAGACCGAATCGAACTGGGCAAGCAACTCGAGCGCCAAATCCACGTTACCGGCGCGGAATTCCCCCGAATCCATCGCACTGTTGGCGTCGCGGATATATTCGAAGACCGCTCCGAGCGCCTCGGCGGTATTGAGGTCGTCATTCAGGCTATCGCGGAACGCCTGGCACGCCGCTCCCGTACGTGTAGCCAGCTGCTCGTTCCGGCCCTCCGGGTAGCGATCGGTCTCGAGCCGAAGTTTGAAGTTGCGCAGCCGGTCAATGGCGGTCGCGGCCGACTTGAGCCCGTCAAACGTGAAGTTCAATGACTTCCGGTAGGGCACCGACGCCAGCAGATACCGGATGGCCTCGGGTTGATAGCCCCGCTGCAACACGTCCCGCAGCGTGTAGTAGTTGCCCAGCGACTTCGACATCTTCTGGCCTTCCACCATTAAGAACTCCGCATGCATCCAGAAACGGGCGAAGGGCGCTCCGGTGAGCGATTCCGACTGGGCGATTTCATTTTCATGATGGGGAAAAACGAGGTCGATGCCCCCGGCGTGAATATCCAGGGTTTCCCCGAGATACTTGATCGCCATAACCGAACACTCGATGTGCCACCCGGGCCGGCCGGGCCCGATCCGCTTGTCCCAGAACGGCTCGCCTTCCTTGGGAGCCTTCCATAAGGCAAAATCCCGAGCATCGGCCTTTTCATAGCTGTCGACGTCCACCCGGGCTCCGGCGATGTTCCCGCTGAAATCGTTGTGCGACAGCTTGCCGTATCCCGGAAAGCTCGAGATCCGGAAGTAGACCGAGCCGTCGCTGGTATAGGTATGCTGGCCGCCGCTGAGCTTTTCGATTGCTTCCACCATGTCGTCGATGTGATCGGTGGCGGCCACCAGGCGCTCCGGGCGTTCCAGCCGCAGGCTCGCGCAATCCTGGAGAAACGCCTCAGTAAAAACGGCGGTGTATTCTCCCAAAGATTTGTGTTGTGCTACCGCATTGCGGATAATCTTATCATCGACATCGGTGATGTTCATCACGTGGTCGAGCCCGAGCCCGTTGCCTCGCAGCCACCTCCGCAATATGTCGATAAACGTGAAAGTGCGGAAGTTGCCGATGTGGGCATAATCGTAAACCGTGGGGCCGCAGGTGTACATGCGGACGGTGTTGTCGCGAGCCGGAGAAAAGGTCTCGACCTGCTGGGACAACGTGTTATAAAAGCGCAACGCCATAAGTGGAACGGGGTTTTTTCATCCTAGCAGACACCGCGTGACTCTGCGGTTGTTCCGGCAGCCGGCACCGGGCAGAATCGTAACGGTGCGCAGATCTGGGTGAGTAAAAAGTTCTACTCGGTACGCGAAAACGCTTTCCTATCTATGAGCAATGGCGCGCGGCCTTTGAATTGCAACGCGCTTGGTTCGCCAGCGAGCGCGAGGAACTGAGAGGACAGACGCCCGGATGCAGAAAACTGCCGAAGAGAGGCGCAGAAGCACACGGTTCGGCGTTCATCTCACGCTGCGTTACCGGCAGTCGGAAAAGGGTGTGCAACACCACTGGAGCAACGGCGTCACCCGCGATATGAGCAAGGACGGCGTCGCCTTCAAGAGTGGCCACCCCCTGCCGGTGGGTTCGCACGTTGAGTTGCGGATTGACTGGCCGGTCCGCCAGGAGGCCGACCGCCCGATTGACCTCCAGGCCACCGGGTTCGTGGTGTGGAGCGGCAGCGGCGAAACGGCCGTACGGATCAGCTCCCACAAATTCCGCGTGCATCACTCCGACAATTCGGTTTCGATGCCGGAAATCGCCTAACCCTCAGGGAATTTCCGGGGTTGCCTAGAAACGGTAGTGCACGCCAAACTGCACCAGCCGCGCTCCGAACGTTCCCGCCACCACGCCAAAAGTCGGGCTATTGATGTTCTGATCGCCGGCGAAAAACGACGTGTGATTCGGCAGATTGAAGGCGTCCATACGCAATTCCAACGTCTGCTGTTCCCGGATGACTACCGTCTTGACCAGGCTCGCGTCCAGCGAGAACACCCAGGGGCCGTCGAATAAGCGCCGCTGCAGCACACCGACTGTCCCCGGGCCGGGGTTGAAGAACGCCTGACCGTTAAAGGCGGGGGAGCCATCATTGTTGACGCCCGTGCCGTTTTGCTGATTGATGGCCGATTGCGCGATCATCGACGGGCCGTTACCGGTCATGTAAAAACCGACGATGCCGTCGAGCTGTGACTTGGTGAGCGCCGTATCCGCCGTGTTGTATTGCGAGCGGAAACCGCTGGCGCGGTTGAGCGTCCCGCGCTGGGACAAGATCGAAAACGGCGCGCCCGATTGCCAGGTCCAGTTTCCACTCAGCTTCCATCCTTCGACTACCCGATTCCAGGATCCTCCCCGCAGATGGAGCCGGTGGCCTTTGCCGAACGGCAGCTCATAGGTGCCGTACGCCTTGATCATGTGCGTGAGGTCGAAATTGGCGCGCGACCGCTCGATGCCGGGGTTGGCAAGGTCCAGGAAGTGTTGGATTCGCGACTGGCTGTCGCCGTCTGCATCGCTTAATACTTTCGAGTACGTGTAGTTGGCCTCGAAGCTGAGGCCGGAGCGGAGCCGCTGGCGCGCCACCAGCTGCAGCCCGTTGTACGACGAGCTGGAAAAGTTCGTGAGCATGTCGGCGCCCAGGGTGTAGGGGTTCTGAAAGAAGTTGACCGAACCGTTCAGACCATTGATCTGATACACGCTGGCGAGCTCCCCCGCCTGGCCAGTCTGAATCAGGTTCTGGATCGTGGCGTCGGTCAATAGTCCGCCCCGAAAGAGCTTCGGGAAAACGGTAAGCGGCTGGCTGCCGGGAATGGACGGGTTGTAGGCGGGAAGAAACCCGCGTCCGGCGTTTTGCGAGAGGAACCCGTTGTTCTGCGCTTTCAAAAAGTCATTCAGAAAACCGTTCTGCCGAATGACCACCTGGTTGAAATCAAAAGCACGATAGCCGCCAGTCATATGGTTCCCGACGTACCGCGCCTCGAACACGGTGTTCTTGATTTGATGTTGGATTCCGGCCGACCACTGCTGTACGCGCGGCCGCCGCAGGTTTGGATCGACCAATCCGGCAGTATTGAGCGGATTGTTCGCGTAATTATCCGAGAGCTGCAGCGGCACTTGAAACGGGGGCGCCGAAATCGCCGGGATCGACGGAACGCGATTGGATAAATCGACTAGGGAAGTGATTTGGGAAAGGCCCGCGTTGGCCTCCAGCATGCTTTCCGGCGCGTAGATCGCCTGGTCGTTCACATAGCTGATCGAGTAGCCCGCTCGAAAGGCGGTCCGCCCGTTGCCGAATACATCCCAAGCCAGGCCCACGTTGGGAGCGAACTCTCTATAATCCCGGTGATAATAGGGCTTACCGATCGAACCGCCCGCAAAATTCAGGGTGGCGTTTGAAAGCAATGTTTGTTCGGCGCCGCCGGCGACGGCAGGCTGCAATTCGAGCGAACTGCTCTCATCCATTACGCCGGGAAGGTTGTACCGCAGCCCCAGCGTGAGCGAAACCGTTCGCAAGACCTTCCATCGGTCGGAAACGTACAACGAATAATCGTTCAACAGAAAGTGGCGTAAATAAGGCGCACCCGGAACAAAACCGGAGTTCCGGCTGGCCACCTGGAATGTCTGGCTGGCGCTATCGATGTATCCGCCGAGCGATGCCAGCAGCGCGTTGGCCGTGTCGAGATCGGTGCTGCTGCTCACGCCCGGCAGATCTCTCTGCGCGAGCCCGGGTTGGTTAACGCCCATGAACAGGTTGTAAGCGGGCAGCGTTCCCGCAGAGTCCGACGATGCGACCCGCACCTGTTGCATCGAGTAGCCAAACTGAATATAGTGCCTCCCGTGTTGATAGGCCGCGTCATCCGACAGATTGTATGTATTGGTGGTCCGGCCTTGCGGCAGAGCCTCGTTGACGGGATCGTTGAAAATCATCCCGGTGAGGAGGTACGGTCCGAATTGCTGCGAAGTCTCGAAGTAACCCCAAGTCAAGTTGAAGCCGCCGCGCAATTCGTTGGTCAATGTCGCCGTCGGCGTCCAACGCCAATTCAGCGCCATGAGATTGGATCGGGTCGGATTGGTGACCTTAGGGACGAGCGCGTAATCGTTCTCGGAATCCGGCCGGTCCGAATTATCCCTGTTCCACGCATACGTCGCCGAAAGGGCATGCCGCGTCGACAGATTGTAGTCCAGCTTGCCGGTGAGGTTATCGCGCAGCTCATCACTCCTTTGGTTGAAGCGGTATCCGGCGGTATTTTTCAGCAGTCCCGCGGTGCTGTCCCCCGTTTCGAAATTATTGATCTTGTCCGGCGTAGGGACCTGGTTCAAGAGGTTCTGAATCACGGGATCGAGCGTGTTGATGCCGCGCAGCCGCAGCAGGTTGACCTTACGGATGGTGCCGCCCGTGTCTTTATACGTGAAAATTCCGTTGCGCGCGTCGCTGGTCAAAATCGTCGTGTTCACCGCGGTCTGCGCGTTCACCCGCACGGCTTCGTAATTGAAGAAGAAGAAAAATTTGTCTTTCTGGATGGGCCCGCCGATGGAGCCGCCAAACTGGTTCTGATTCAACCGCGGCAGCGGAGTGCCCGACTGGTTGCTGAACCAGTCATTGGCGGCGAAATGGCTGTTGCGGTTTTCCCACAGGGCGTCGCCGTGGAACACATT
Organism: Bryobacteraceae bacterium; assembly: GCA_035295805.1. Lineage (GTDB taxonomy): Bacteria > Acidobacteriota > Terriglobia > Bryobacterales > Bryobacteraceae > PSRJ01. The sequence goes on from DATGII010000150.1 coordinate 9,696, forward strand.
TCCCCCGCTCGGTGTGGAAAACGCGGCCTGGGTGGCGCCACCCCAAGCCGCCGCGTTGGCGTTCGCATTCACCATGGTCATTTGCCGGACCTGGCCGAGCAGAAGCTTGTTGGGCGTGTAGTCCAGCGCGTTGTCGCGCAGGTAATTGTCCTGAATGTTGATGCCATCCAGCGTCATGTTCGAGAATGATGTGCGCAGGCCGTTAATTACGGTGGCGCTGTTCCCGCTGGAGACGACGCCCGGCTGCGTTTGCAGCAGTCCCAGCGGGTCGCGATCGAGCACCGGTAAATTGCGAATGTCGTCGGTCGTGATGGTATCGGAGATTTCGGCATTGTCGATCGCGACATTTTCGGTGGCCCCCGAGACTTCCAGCGACTGCGAGACAGCCGCCAACTCAAGCTTGATCTGCGGCACCGGCGTTTCGCGCGCCGCGTCCACGACGATGGCTCGCAGCGTGGTCTTCACAAAACCCGCCGCCTCGACTTCGACGTCGTAGTCCGCCGGGCGCACGCCGAGCAGGTTATATAGGCCGTCACTCGAAGTCTTCGTCGAGAGCAGCGGCTTCTTGCCGCCCGCCAGATACAGGCGGACGTCCGCACCGGGAACGGAAGAGCCGGTTGCGTCCACGACCGATCCCGAGATGCGCCCCGATAACTGCGCATTCGCGGGTCCCCTGAAAAATAGAATCAGCGCCAGGGCCGCCCACGTCTTACACATGTTTCTTATTGGACACTAAAATGCAACAGGCGGAGTCATCCTTGTGGCTAAAAATTTAGGTCTATTCCGAATTACCCGGCTTCGCCGCCATCTTGCTAACATAGTGCCATTCAGGGCTAATTTTCTAATGAGTGATTCCAGTCTGAGGAGCCGTGCGTGCTCCCGCGCGGCGATCGTGGGGAGCATGTTGCTGGCCGGCCACGCTGTAGTCTTCGCGCAACAGTACGCGATTTCCACCGTTGCCGGAGGGGCGCCGCCGGCAACTCCCGCGCCGGGCGTCAGCATCCCGATCGGCCCGCCGCAGCGACTCGCCTACGACGGCGGCGGCAATGTTTATTTCACGAGCCTGAACTCGGTCTTCCGGCTGGACAGCGCGGGCAGCGTGACGCTGATCGCCGGTAACTCGCGGCCGGGCTATAGCGGCGACGGCGGTCCCGCCACGCAAGCGCAGCTGAATGCGCCGCAGGGCCTGGCGGTGGATCCATTCGGCGACATCTACATCGCCGATACCGGCAATAATCGGATTCGCCAAGTCACCCCGGACGGGCTGATCTACACGTTCGCGGGCACGGGCCAAGCGGGGCTGTATCCGATCGGTGGACCCGCGACACAGTCACCCCTGCATTCGCCGGCGGGCGTGGCTTACTATTCCGGCAATGTATATATCGCCGATTCGGGTAACCATTTGATTCGCGTGGTCACACAGGACGGGAATATCAGCATCGTCGCGGGTGTGTCGTATCCCGGGTTTGCCGGCGATACGGGTCTCGCGCTTCTCGCGAATCTGCAAGGTCCGCAGGACGTCGCGATTGACAGCAAAGGGGTGATCTACATCGCCGACACGGGAAACGCCCGCATCCGCGCGGTGGGAGCCGACGGGAACATCAACACAGTGGCCGGCAGTAGCGGCACGGGATTCTCGGGCGATGGAGCAGCGGCAACAAGCGCGGCGTTATCGCAACCCTATGCCTTGGCGGTCGACGCTCAGGGCGATATCTTCATCGCCGACCTGGGCAATCTCCGCGTCCGGAAAGTGGATGCCAAGGGCAATATCAACACTGTCGCCGGCACGGGTTTTCCCGGTTTCTCGGGAGACGGCAGCGCAGCCACCAAGGCCACGCTCACGCTACCCAGCGGCGTCGCGGTGGATGGGTCCGGGAACGTTTTTATCGCCGATCAGTGGAATCTTCGCGTCCGCAAGGTTGCCTCCAGCAACATCACCACGGTAGCGGGTAATGGCGGCTTCAGCTATTCGGGCGATGGCGGCCCGGCCACGCGCGCGCAGTTCAACGGCCCGCAGGGCGTGGCGGTGGATCCGTCCGGCAACGTGTTTGTTTCCGATTCGCGCAATGCCGTGGTGCGCCGGATCGGCCTCGATCACACGATCGTGACACTGCCGGGGACTGCGCTGGTGTTTCCCCACGGGCTGGCCGCGGATTCCGCCGGCAACATCTATGTCGCCGATTCGCTCGACAATCGCGTCAAGCGAATCGGTGTCGACGGCAGCGTCGTGACGGTCGCCGGCAATGGGAGCCCCGGTTTTGCGGGCGACGGCGGCCCGGCTACGAGCGCGCAGTTGAACGGGCCGGTTGGCGTAGCGGTAGATCGCGCCAACAATTTGTATATCGCCGACTTTGCGAATAACCGCGTTCGCGAAGTCACGACCGACGGCAACATCAACACGATCGCGGGAAACGGCACGCAAACCTATGCCGGCGATAACGCCTCCGCCACGCTGGCCGCGCTCAACGGCCCGCAGGGCGTGGCGGTAGATGCGGCCGGGAATGTTTACATTGCCGATACCAATAATCATGCGATCCGCGAAGTCACCCGGGACGGCAACATTCACACCGCGGCCGGAACCGGAGTGCCGGGGTTCCTCGGCGATGGCGGGCCGCCGACCAGCGCGCAAATCACGGGACCTTCCGCGATTGCCATCGACAACTCCGGCAATTTGTATGTGACCGATGCCACGATGCGCGTGCGAAAAATTGTTCCCGGTCTGGTGATCACGACGATCGCAGGCAATGGCACGGCCGGCTATTCCGGCGACGGCGGCATCGCGACCCTGGCTTCGTTCAACGGGCCGGCGGGCATCGCTCTCGATGGGTCCGGCAATCTCTATGTCGCGGATGCGGCGAACAACGCCGTCCGCTTATTGCAAGCGGTCGCTTCGACCCTGTCTGTTTCAGCGATCAGCAACGCCGCAAGCAACCAGGGCAGCACAATTTCTCCTGGTGAAATCGTGGTGCTGTACGGATCGGGATTGGGTCCGTCGCAATTCACGGCCGGCGTACCCGGCCCCGACGAACGGCTGCCGACCGCAGTGGCCGGCAGCACGGTCAGCTTTAACGGCATTCCCGCTCCGATCATCTACACGTCGCCCAGCCAGGTGAGCGCGGTAGTTCCGTTCAATGTGGGCGGCCCGGCCGTACAGGTTACCGCCAGATACCTCGGCCAGGCCACCTCGAAGAACCTTACGGTGGCGGCGGCGGCGCCGGGCTTGTTCACCCTGAATTTCACCGGGCAAGGCCAGGCGGTTGCGTTTGACCAGAATCAACAGCCTAACAACGCCGGCAATCCGACTTCGCGGGGCGCTCCATTGACTCTGCTGGCGACTGGCCTGGGCCAGACGTCACCGCCGGGAACCGACGGCCTGCTCGGCGCCGCGCCTTTACCATCATCGGCGGCCCGACCGGTGGTGACGATTGGCGGTCAACCCGCGACCGTGGTTTCCGCGACCGGAGTGCCCGGCCAAGTCGCCGGCATGATGCAGATTACGGTTCAGATTCCGGCATCCATTCAGCCCGGCGCCGCCGTACCGGTCACGCTGCAGGTGTCCGGCGTTTCAGCGCCCGCGGGCGTCACTGTAGCCGTGAACTAATCCCTACCTGGCAAAGCGGCGGAAGAAGCTGTCGCTCTTCCATTGCGGCCGTACATTGTCATTCGCCACCGCCGTGGCGAGCGCCAAAATCAAGCGATTGTACCCGGCCGCGGCCTCCAAATCGACAGGCTGCTCGAGATCGTCGGAGGGCGCGTGATAGCGCTGGCTGAGCCACGCTTTTTGAATTTGCTCTTCCTTCGAACCCTTCCTATAGCCGTTATCGATTTTCAAGGCCGGGATTCCGTCGCGGATGAAATTGTACTGATCGCTGCGAATGAAGACGTTCCGCTCCGGCGCCGGGTCGTCCTGTATTTGCACGCCGACGGACTGAGCGGCTTTCCGCACAGCGTCGCCGAGATCCGATTCCTTCAGGCCGTGGACGGTTGCGAGGCGAAACGGGTAGATCGGCAGAAACATATCGACGTTGATATCGGCCACGAGGCTCTTCGCATCGACCGTGGGGTGAGCCGCGAAATACCGCGATCCCTGCAGCCCCTTCTCTTCCC
>DATGII010000151.1:0-4704 GCA_035295805.1 Bryobacteraceae bacterium
CGGAGTCATGCCCCTATCCTCCTTCGATAATCTTACCCCCAGCCCGCGATGCCGGAAAATCGGCCCGCCGCAAGCCGGCAGTCAACCTTCCGCCTTGAATTCGCGGCAAAGATGGCGTTAGAGTCTCGATTTCCCGCCCAATGATCGAACCGAAGGGAGCGTTCCAAAAATGGATGACAAGCGTGAGCCCGAAATACGGAAAGAGGATGCCGGCGATGTTTCCCGGCGCGACTTCATCGCCATGTCCGTAGCGGTTGGCGCAGCGGCCGCGGCAGGCTCGGCCGCCGAGGCGGCCACGCCGGTTACCGAGATCGACGTCACCATCGAAACTCCCGACGGCAAGTGCGACGCGGCCTTCATTCATCCCGCGGCCGGCTCGCATCCGGGCGTGATCATCTGGGCCGATGCCTTCGGCCTGCGCCCGGTGTTGCGGGACATCGGCAAGCGCATCGCCGCCGAAGGCTACTCGGTGCTCGTACCCAACCCGTTCTATCGTGTAGGCAAGGCCCCGTTTTTTAACGACGTGCCCTCGTTCAACTTCCAGACGGACATGCCGAAGATCACACCACTGATGGCGTCCATCAACGCTCCCGGCGCGGCGGAAAAGGACTCCGTAGCCTTCGTCGCGTTTCTCGACGCCCAATCGCAGGTCAATAAAGCGAAAAAAATCGGTACGCAAGGCTACTGCATGGGCGGCGCGCTGGTCATGAAGACGGCCGCGGCCGTGCCCGCCCGGATCGGCGCAGGCGGTTCCTTCCACGGCGGCGGCGTGGTCACGGACAAACCCGACAGCCCGCATCTGCTCGCCCCAAAGATCCAGGCGCGCATGTATTTCGGCATCGCCTCAAACGACGACCAGCGCCAACCGGATCAGAAAGACAAGCTGAAGGAGGCTTTCTCCGCGGCAAAAGTTCCGGCGGAGATTGAGGTTTATCCCGCCAAGCACGGCTGGTGCATCGCGGATATGCCCAAGGACAACAGCGGACCGATTTACAGCAAGCCCGACGCCGAGCGCGCCTGGAGCAAGCTGGTCGCCTTATACAAAACGGCGCTCGCGTAAAAAAGCGGAAGCACGGCGAACCGGGTCATCAGCGCGTTCCCATGGCCGAATCGTAGTAGCTGGCGTCGTAATATTTCAGCGGGTCGGTCAATTTCTTTGGCGGTTCCGCGTAACGGCTTCGCAGCGCCAGAACCGTGCGAAGCCCGTCGAAGCTCAGTCGCGCAGTGGGAGAAAAGCCGGCTTCCGGATCGAGGAGTTCCTGGTAACTCTGCTCTGCAAGCGCCGGGGAAATCTCCGGCACATTTTTCTCCAGAATCCGAATTGCTTCCTGCCGGTTCGCCGGGTCGTAAAGCCAATGGATCGCCTGGACGTAGGCGCGGATGAAGGCGATCACTGAAGCTTTATTTTGCGCCGCCCAGGAGCGCCGCGTCGCCCCCACGTTGCCTTGATACGCCCCAATCACTTTTGTGGCCCTGGCCAACTCGACGAAATGCCGTTCTTGCGCCAATAGATTGAACGGAGCCGAGAGCAGCGTGCCCGATTGTTTTCCGTCACGGAGCGCATTCCACCTCTGCACCGTGCCGCCGACCTTCTCGATGGAATAGTCGCCTTCATGCAGGCCATTTCTCGCGAGCATCTCGAACAGCACAAAGGCATAGCCGGTGGTGCGTGCATCGACCGACAAGGTTTTCCCTTTCAGGTCGGCAAAACTTTTGATCCCGGGCGCGACCACCAGATTCAAAAAGCCGCTGTCGCCGCCCATGAACGCGAAGAATTCCGGCTGCGGGCCGATCGGCGCCTCGCCTTGCCCCTCCACGTAGGCCACGATGTTGTCAACCGCGGTGATGGCGATCTCGAATTTGCCTTCCGCCAGCCCGCTCATCTGGGAGACGGAGTTGGGGGTGAACTGCAGCGTCACCCGGATTCCGTTCCACTCGAAAAAGCCCTGATCCAGCGCAACGAAACTCGGCCAATTAAAGCCGCCCGGGAAGACATTGACTCTGATTTCAGGGAGATCATCAGCCCGAACCGGCGCGCATGCGAAGGTCGCGAAAGCGCCGACGAGCAAGCCGATCACAACGCGGAGAAGAACGAACCTCGACATTTTGATCATGCGACCCCCAGAAAGACTGGCGGGTGCCGCATCCTTCGCGATTTGTGCGAAGGGTGCGGGTTTTCTTACGCGACAGCGCCCAAACGCTCTGCGTTGATCATCGCGAGGGTGCGGCACCCGGCGCTCTCCATTTTTACCCGCGCCTACAGCGCCATCTGATCGGGCCGCAGAGCCAGCGCCAAAACTCCACCCACGAGCGACAGCAAAAGCAATTGCAACTCACCGGCTCTGACCCACCCACCATGAGCGGCGATGAAACCCATCAAATAACCGGCCGCCGCGGCCGAACCGTAGAGGCTCGTGACAAAAATCCCCGCCGCGCGGCTGGCGAGCCCGCTCCGGACCGCTTTTACATGGTACCCGGCCAAATTCACGTGAATCGTGCCGCTGGCGACAAATCCCCAGGCAAATGACAGCGTCACCTGAACCGCCACGGATTCCGATCCGCGAAAAAGCAAATAGCCCAGCACGCCGGAACACAGGAAAGAAGCGCCGAGCAAGAGGCGCGGCGAAAAGCGGTCTCCCAACCAGCCGCCCACGAGTGACCCCATGGCTCCAATGCCGAAAGCGCTCATCACCGTGCCCGCCACCGTCGACGAGTAGTGCAGGCCCTCCCTCAGAAAAGTCGGATACATTCCCAGATAGCCGTAGATCACGAGCCCGCCGATCAGGCTCATGAGCGTCAGGAGGACGGTGTTGCGATTGAAAACCGTGGCGGCCCCGCCGAGAGCCGCCGGGCCATTCGCACTGCTCTGCATTTCAGAGAACCACGGCTTCACCGTCAGCGCGACCACGACAATCGCCAGCAAACCCAGGCACCCGAACAAGAGCATGGGTACCCGCCAACTCTGGTAGGCGTCGCGCGCAAAACCGCCCAACGCCGGGCTGATGACAGAGCCGAGCGCGAAACAAAAATTAATCCAACCGATTGCCGCCGCGCGGCCGGCGGAGAAGTAGTTCGCGGCGATCGCCAGCAGCACGGTGAACTGCATCGCTTCGCCGATGCCGGTCGCCGCGCGATATGCGAGCATGTCCGCGAATCCGGCGGACAAAACCGTAAGGATCGTTCCCGCCGAAAATATTCCGATCCCAACTTGCAGGACTGTCTTACGCGACAGGCGCGCCAGCAAAAACCCGGTCGGGATGCCGGCCACCGCCAAACCCAGCGTGAAGATCGTCGACAGCAGGCCCGTGCCGGCGAGTGAAAAGCCGTATTCTCGGCGCACGTCCGTGGCGAGCAAAGGAAAGAGCTGCCGGTCCATCGCATTGATGACATAGGAGGAGAGCAGTACGCCGAACATGGCGACGCCCGAGGCGGACGCGCCGGAGAAAACCGGCGCGGGGCGAGCCGGTGCGCAGATCTCTGGTTCGGGATCCGTTTTCTCTCCCATTCCCGCGACGCTGACGGCGGCTACGAGCACTCACGAGCACAAATCGATGAAGCTTCGCTTCTATCGCAGGTTCTTAGCGCTTGGAAACGCTTGCCTCCGGGCGAGTCAAGCTCAAATACCAATCGAGGATCTGCGATCCCGTCCAAAACAAAACACCGGGCCGCGACTGGATATGTTCGAGCGCTTCGCGAAAATATCGAAGACGATGCGGAACTCCCATGATGTACGGATGCACCACGAGAGCCATGACGCGCGCCGAGTCCCGCGAATCCGCGTACAACTGCTCGAATTGATCGACAGCTCGGTTGCGATATTCGGCCGCAGGGTGATGTTGAATCAGCATCATGGCCACGTCGTTGCACTCCTGCGTGTAGGGCACGTTCACGATCGAGCCCTTGCGCGTCTTCAGCACCACGGGCTGGTCATCGAGAACCCAATCGCACACGTAGTCATAACCCTCTTCCGCTAAAACGTCCGGAGTCTCCCACGTCTCGGTAAGCCCGGGGCCAAGCCATCCGCGCGGCTTTTGCCCCGTGAACTGATGAATGAAGGCCGTCGTCTTGGCGATGTCTTCCCGCTCGTCCTCAACCTTCTGCATGTTCTTCTGGCCGAACCCATGGCCGATAAATTCCCAGCCGCGCTCGAGCGCTGCGCGCGCGATCGGCTCATACGCCTGGATCGCCGAGCCGTTGATCGCCAGCGCGGCGCGAATCCTAAAGTGATCCAATACCTCAATGAATCGCCAGAAGCCCACGCGATTTCCATACTCGTGCCAGGCCCAGTTGGGAATGTCCGGCATCGGCGAGCCGCCCGCGGGAGGCGTCAGAACGGTCCGCGGCATGGTCTCACGCGGATTCCATTCCTCCACGTTGACAATCACCCACACCGCCAGCCGCGCCCCGCCCGGCAATGCCAGCCGGGGCCGCGTATGGATGGGCGAATACGCAATCCGTTCCTGAGGCAGCATGCTTCTTCCTCCGCGATTTCACCGCGATCCCGCCAGGCTGGTGAAGCGGCATTCTGCCCCAATCTCCACGGACTGAAAAGGAAAAATCGGAAGCGCTGAGAGCTCGAAACGTTTCAAAGATGAGGTTCGCCCAAAGGCCGCAGCGCCGGCATAACTTTCTTGGCGAACAATTCAAGATTGCTCATGGTCAGGTCATGCGGTAACGTGCCAAATTGCAGCATGGGAAGCACAT
>DATGII010000152.1:0-10161 GCA_035295805.1 Bryobacteraceae bacterium
ACCGCAATCACCGCGTTGGCGCGCATGAGGCCCCGACGGTACCGATACCGGTGAAGACGGATGCGCAGATCGGAGCCTTCCTCCTCGAACAGGAGGCTGGACATGTCGTGTACCGTGACGACGTAGGGACGGATCATCGCAACCGGCACGCGGTTTAGCGGAATGTGAACGAGGTCGGGCCGAAGCCGCCGCAGAAAAATCGGGAAGGCCAGATTGTCGAGCCGATTGAGATCGGTGCGGGGATAGATCGCGGTTTTGAAATTTTCGGGCAGGTCTTTAGGGCCCTGCCCTTCCTCAGGCCCGACGATCAGGGTGTAGCGGTTATGAAGATCGAGGGTGGCGAGCGCGTGAATCAGGCTGCGAATATAGGTGCCTATCCCGAAATCCTGGCTGCGCCGCGCGTCAATGATGATGTGACTACTCATGGCCTTGCCTTCGGCCGCGCGGACCGTTGTCTAAAAAGCGCCTACGCGCGAACCGGGTCGAGCTTCCATTGATAGAGCGGGAAGCGCGTGGTGAGGGCGGCCACCTTTTGGCGCACCGCGGCGAGGACACTCTCGTTGGAGCTCTGGCGCAGGACCTCGTCGATCAACCCCCCGACCGTCTGCATCTCCGCTTCGCGGAATCCACGGGTTGTTACCGCAGGACTGCCCAACCGAATGCCGCTCGGGTTCAGCGGTGGATTCGCGTCAAACGGGATGGCGTTCTTATTGACTGTAATCGCAGCCCGATCCAGCGCTTTCTCGGCATCTCTGCCGCGAACACCCCGGGAGAAGACGTCCACCAGCATCAAATGAGTATCGGTGCCGCCCGATACCACCCGGTAGCCGGAGGCGGCGAGGGTCTTGGCCAGCGCCTGCGCATTTGCCAGCACCTGTTTCTGATAGGCCACGAACTCGGGCGTCATCGCTTCGCGGAAGCACACGGCTTTGGCCGCGATCACATGCACCAAAGGCCCCCCCTGCGTTCCCGGGAAGACCTGCTTATCGATGGCGGCGGCGTATTGCTGCTTGCACAAAATAATTCCTGAGCGCGGACCGCGCAGAGTCTTGTGAGTGGTGGACGTAACGATGTCGGCGTACAGGCAGGGGTTGGGATGCAGGCCGGCGGCGACCAGTCCCGAGATATGCGCCATGTCAACCAGCAGGATGGCTCCGACCGAATCCGCAATCTGGCGGAAGCGCGGAAAATCGAGCGTGCGCGGATAGGCGCTGCCGCCCGCCACGATCATCTTGGGCTTGTGCTCCTCGGCCAGGCTTTGCACTTCGTCGTAATCGATGCGTTCATCCTCGCGGCGCACGTTGTACGCGACGACGTGGAACGTTTTTCCGGAGAAATTCAGAGGATGGCCATGCGTGAGGTGCCCGCCGTGCGCCAGATTCAGTCCCATGATCGTGTCGCCATGGGAACAGACCGAGAAGTATGCGGCCTCGTTGGCCTGCGATCCGGAGTGCGGCTGTACGTTGGCGTGCTCAGCTCCGAACAGTTTTTTGGCGCGTTCGCGAGCCAGGTCCTCAACCACATCGGTGAACTCGCAGCCGCCGTAATAGCGTTTGCCCGGGTAGCCTTCCGCGTACTTGTTCGTAAAAACACTGGCGGTAGCGTCGAGCACGGCTTGCGAGGTGAAGTTCTCGCTGGCGATCAGCTCCAGATTTGAGTGTTGGCGCTCAATTTCGTGCCGAATGGCGTCTTCGATTTCGGGATCGACTGCGGCGAGCGGCCGCGCCATGCGTTCGGCTTCGGTCATACACGCTCCAGTTGGGCAATTTTGGCGACGCGGCGGAGATGGCGCGCGCCGCCCGAGAATGGCGTTTCAAGAAAAATGTGAATCAGCGCCAGAGCGCGGCGCTCGTCGACGTACTTGGCGCCCAACGTGAGCACATTGGCGTCGTTGTGCTCGCGCGTCATGCGGACTTCGTCCTCGGATTGAGCGGGCGCCGCCCGAACTCCGGCGATTTTATTTGCCGCCATGGCCATACCGATTCCCGTGGTGCAGATCAGCAGTCCACGGTCGACCTTCCCTTCCGCGACCGCCTCGCCGACGGCTTGGGCGAAATCCGGATAGTCACAGGATTCGGTGGAATCCGTCCCGAAATCCGCCACTTCAAGACCGATCGATGCGAGCCGGGCGCGCAGCTTCTCTTTCAGGATGAAACCGCCGTGGTCGGCTGCGATTGCGATTCGCATGGCCAAAGTAACTCAATCTTAGCATGCTAGAATTGGCATTTCCCCGAACAACAGTTATGCTTTGGAGCAAGTTATTTATCCCCACTCTGCGCGAGAACCCGGCCGAGGCCGAGGTGATCAGCCATCAGTTGCTGCTGCGGGCAGGTTACATTCGCCAGCTTTCGGCGGGGATTTATAGCTACTTGTTCCTGGCGCAGCGCGCGCTGCTCAAGATCCAGCAGATCGTGCGGGAGGAAATGAACGCGATCGGCGCCCAGGAGATGTTCTTGCCCGCGCTAAACCCGGCCGAAGTGTGGCAGGAGTCGGGCCGGTGGGACATCATGGGCGAAAACATGTTCCGCCTCAAGGACCGGTTCCAGCGCGACCTGTGCCTGGGCATGACCCACGAGGAAGTCATGACCACGGTGGCGCGCGGCGAACTTCGCAGCTACAAGCAGCTGCCGCAAATCTGGTATCAGATCCAGACGAAGTTTCGCGACGAGCAGCGCCCGAAATCGGGGCTGCTCCGGGTCCGGCAGTTCCTGATGAAGGATTCATACTCGTTTGACATGGATCAGGCCGGGCTGGATGCCGCGTACGACAAACACTACAAGGCGTACTGCCGGATCTTTGACCGGTGCGGGCTGCAGTACACCGCGGTGGAAGCGCATTCCGGCGCCATGGGCGGCAGCCAGTCGCACGAGTTCATGGTGGCCTCCGAGGCGGGCGAAGATTTCGTGGTTACCTGTTCCGGCTGCGGCTATTCGGCGAACCTGGAGAAAGCGGTATCGCAGGCCTCGCCGCCCGCCTGTCCCGACCCGGACGGCGAATTCGAGCCCGAACCGTTTCACACTCCCGGCCGCAAAACCATCGCCGAGGTGGCGGAGTTCACCAGCCTGCCGGAGAGCTCGCAAATGAAGAGCCTGGTTCTGGTGGCGGATGGAAAACCGGTGCTGGTGATGCTGCGCGGTGACCACCAGCTCAGTGAAACCAAATTCGGGGCGGTGGCCGGCGATATGGAATTCCGCCAGGCGCATCCGGAGGAAATCCGGGTCTGGTTTGGCGCCGATGCGGGCTCGCTCGGGCCCGTCGGCGTGAAGAACATGCCGATTCTTGCCGACCAGGCGCTGGCCGGACGGCGTAACATGATCGCGGGCGCCAACCAGAATGACTACCATCTGCGCAACGTCACGCTCGGCGAGGATTTCCAGGCCGAACTGCACGATTTGCGCCAGGCGGCTGCTGGAGATGCATGCATCCGCTGCGGCGGCTCCCTGGATGTGCGGAAGAGCATCGAGATTGGACATATTTTCAAGCTCGGCTATAAATACTCCGACTCGATGGGGCTGCGGGTCCTTAGTGCCGATGGCAAAGAGGTAACGCCGATCATGGGCTCGTATGGCATCGGCATCGAGCGGATTCTGAGCGCGGCTATTGAGCTGTATCACGATAAGGACGGGATGATGCTGCCGGCCGCGATCGCGCCCTTTGATGTGGTCGTCACGCCGGCCAACAACGCCGACGAGGCACAAATGGCGGCTGCGCGCCGGATTTATGAGAGCTGCCAGGTGTTGGGCCTTGATGCGCTGTTTGACGATCGCGATGAGCGGCCCGGCGTGAAATTCAAAGATGCCGACCTGATCGGCGTGCCGTTCCGAATCACAGTCGGCAAGAAACTCGGTAACGGACTCGTCGAGATGGTCGAGCGCCGGAGCAAAACCACGGGCGATGTCGCGGTGGCGGACGCGGCCAACGCCGTCGCGGCGCGCGTCAAGCGTTAATTGCCGGTAATTTACACGTCCAGGATTGCCAGGGCCTGCGCCAGATCGTCGATCGGGTCGCGGCCGGGCGCGGGCCGGTATTCGTGCGCGATGTAGCCGGTAAATCCCAGGTCCGCAATGGTCTTGGCGATGAACCGGTAATTCAATTCCTGCGTATCATCGAGTTCGTGCCGCCCGGGCACTCCGCCGGTGTGGAAATGGCCGATGTACTGGATATTTTCCTTAATCCGGTGGCACACATCGCCGTCCATCACCTGCACGTGGTAGATATCGAACAGCAATTTGACGCGCGGCGAGTTGACGCGCTTGATCACGTCCACGGCCCAGTCCACGTGGTTGCAGATCTGATCGACCCGGCCAAGCAGGGGGTCAGTGAACTTGTTGTTCATGATCTCGAGGCAGATGGTGACGCCTTTGTCCTCGGCGTACGTCTTCACACGATTGAAAAACGAGACGCAGTGATCCGCACCTTCTTCATAAGACATTCCCTTGCGCTGGCCACCCACGGTAATCATGTTGGGACAGCCGCCCGCCGCGCATTCGTTCAGCGTGGCCTTGACGGACTTCTCCAGTTGATCGTGAATCTCCGGGTGCAGCAGGCCCTGCTCGAAGGTCACGCCGCCGGTCGGCCCCATCGTGGGGATCAAGCCATACTTCTTGAGGGTCGGCCAGTCGTTCACTCCGATGAGATCCATCCCGTAGCAGCCCAGGCGCGCCGCTTCGCGGCATGTGTCTTCAAACGGCATTTTCGGATCGAAGTTGGCCCGCATGGCCGACTGCTTGAGGCGGCCCTTATGCCGGACCGGTGTCGAAGTTTGGGCGGCTGCCGCGCCGGCCGCTGCCAGGGCGGCGAGCAAATCTCTGCGTCGCATGGCTGGCATTATACAAAACCCGGAGAAGACGGAACGTTTTCCCTCGTCGGTCGCCTGGAAAATGTCCCGTCCGTCGCCGGGTTAGCGCGGTTCGCGCGGGGTTACCGTTTCGCCAGCGAGGCCTGCTGTTGCGACGACATGCGCTGCACCAGGACTTTGCGCGCTGTCTCGACCAGCGCGCGCGCCTTCGGCATCGAATCCACGGCGCGCTCGACTTCCGGATCGGTCTTCGCGAAGACCTTATCGCTTTCGTCGATATTGAACGCGGTGATGTACATCTCGCGCGCCAGATAGCGCTTGATCCAATCATGCTCCTGAGCGAACTCGCCTTCGGTGAATGTGTAGCCGTCCGGGGAGTGCAGCAGGTAGTCGTGAAATTCGATGAGCAATGCGTCATCCGGCATCCAGTCCTTCGGGAGGTGGATGTCATGCTTGCCGAAATAGCTGCGCGTGAAATTGAAATAGGCGCTCTTGCGCGCCAGTTGGATCTCGAACGGGGTCAGCTTGGGCGGTTCGTACTTTTCATCGGGAGTGATGCCGCCGCCGCCGTAAACCGTACGGCCCGAATCCGTCATCTTCACATCCGCCATATTGCGGGTGTTGCCGTCTTTGTGCGTGTAATAGTCGTAGAACGATTGGTTGCTGTAATCGCGCTGGATCAGCCGGCCGCTGGGAGTATAAAAGTGAGCCGTGGTGAGCGCCAGGCCGGTGTTCTCCGACAGAGGATATACCGTCTGGACAAGCCCCTTGCCAAACGTGGTTTCACCCAAAATCCACGCGCGATCGTGATCCTGCAACGCGCCTGAGACAATTTCCGCCGCCGAGGCCGAGTACTTGTTCACCAGCACCACGATCGGATAATCGCGGCCGTGGTTGCCGTTGCGAGCGATATACGGTTTTTCGGCCGAAGCGCGCCCGCGGTGAGAAACAATCGTCTGCCCTTTGGCCAGGAAATGATCGGCCACGGCCACGCCTTCGTTGAGCAGACCGCCGGGATTCTCGCGCAGGTCGAACACGAGCCCCTTGAAATTGTTTTCGCCGAGCCGCTTGAACTGTTCCTCCAACTCGTGGCTGGTGGTCTCGTTGAACGCCGTGATCTTCACGTACGCGATCCCGGGCTTCACCCAGAACGCATCGCTGACACTGTTGCGCTTGATCTCGTCGCGCGTCACTTCGAAGATGATCGGCTTTTCAGAGCCTTCGCGCGTTACCGTGATCTTGACCTGAGTGCCGCGCGGCCCCTTCAACAGGTCGGCAATCTCCGTGGTGCTGAGATTGTCCGTTGCCTTGTCGTTGACCGTCGTAATGATGTCGCCCGGCCGGATGCCCGCCTTGTAGGCAGGCGAACCTGGAAACGGCGCCATTACCATGGTTTTGCCATTGCGCGGTCCCACCGTCATGCCGACGCCATAATAATGTCCGCGCTGATCGTCCCGCAGCGCCTGATATTCCTTCGGATCGAAGAAATTCGAGTGCGGGTCGAGCGTGCGCAGCATTCCCGGAATGGCGCCCTTATAAATCGCTTTATCCGAGTTGACCGCGTCCGCGAAATTCTGCTCCACCAGCGAGTAGGCTTTGGTGAAGCTCTCCACGTCGCGCGGCAGGTCGTCGGATGCCGCCGTTGCCGCCGCCGCGACCTGAATCCGCGGCCCATAAAATCCACCCAGTAGCGTGCAGACTAAAACGATGAGGGGAAAAACGAAAAACGAGCGCCTCTTGTGGGCCATCGGCAAACCTTCCTTCCGTGAGTATACCCTACCTGTGCTTTAGACGCAGGAGAGCGGCTAAACGCTACGAAAATCAGGGCAGATCACGAGGCGGCGGCCGATTCCCGATGCACGGCGTCCAGAACTCCGTTTACAAACTGTACCGATTCTTCCCCCGAGAACTTGCGCGCCAGTTCGAGCGCTTCGTCAATTACCACCGCGGCCGGTGTATCCTCATGGGTCATTTCGTAGACCGCCAGCCGCAGGATATTGCGATCCACTACGGGCATCCGCTCCATCCGCCAGTGCTCGGCATGGCGCCGAATTCGCTCGTCTACTTCCTCCACGTGCTTCACGGCGCCGTGCACCAACTGGTCCACGAAAGGATCCCGTTCCGGATGCTCTTCGGCGAAGAGGGTATCGTAAAACGCGTTGATGGCGTCCTCAACCGGCTGCCGCCGCGCATCCCACAGGAACAGAATCTGCAGCGCGCGTTGACGCGACCTGCGGCGCGAAGACATTAGGGGCCCTGACGCAGTTGCCGCAGCACTTGGGCCATCTCGATGGCCGTCATGGCGGCGTCGAATCCTTTATTCCCGCCCTTGGCGCCCGCGCGGTCGATCGCCTGCTCGAGGGTATTGGTCGTAAGCACCCCGAACGCCACGGGTACGCCGGTTTCGGCCGCAATCTGCGCGATGCCCTTGGCGGCCTCGGCGGCCACATAGTCGAAGTGCGGCGTTTCTCCGCGAATCACCGCGCTCAAGCAGATGATGGCGTCGTGGCGGTGCTGCCGCGCTAGTTCGCCGGCGGCCAGAGGCACCTCCCATGAGCCAGGAACCTTAATTATGTCGATCGTGTCGGGGTCGGCCCCATGCCGCTGCAAGCCGTCCAATGCGCCGGCCAGCAGGCGCTCGGTGATAAAGCTGTTGAACCGGCTGACGACAATGGCAATCTTCAGCCCCGATGCATTCAACTGCCCTTCAATCACGCGCGGCATCATCGCCAGTGTAGCAGGAGTGCGGCGGGTCTCCGACCTGCCGTGTGGGATAATTACTTTCTAGAGCGCCCCCAAACAAGGCATGGATCCCCAATTTATACGCAATTTCTCTATCATTGCGCACATCGACCATGGCAAGTCGACCCTGGCCGACCGGCTGCTGGAAGTGACCGGCGCGCTCTCGCAGCGTGAAATGATGGAGCAGGTGCTCGATTCCATGGACCTGGAACGTGAGCGCGGCATCACGATCAAAGCGCATGCGGTGCGCCTCAACTATTGCGGCGACGACGGCCAGGATTACCAGTTGAATCTCATCGATACGCCCGGCCACGTGGATTTCTCGTACGAAGTTTCGCGCAGCCTGCAGGCCTGCGAAGGCGCGCTGCTGGTAATCGATGCCTCCCAGGGGGTGGAGGCGCAGACGCTTGCCAATACGTACCTGGCGCTGCATCATAACTTGGAAATCATTCCGGTCATCAACAAGATCGATCTTCCGTCGGCTGAGCCGGAGCGCATCCGCGAGCAGATCGAAACCACCATCGGGCTCGACGCCAAGGACGCCGTACTGGCGAGCGCCAAGCAGGGGACGGGCGTGCACGATATCCTCGAGGCCATTGTGCACCTGGTGCCGCCGCCCAAGGGCTCGCCGGAAGCGCCTCTGCGCGCCCTGATCTTCGATTCCTGGTTCGATGCCTATCGCGGCGTGATCATTCTGGCGCGCGTCATGGAAGGCCGCTTGCGCAAAGGGCAGAAGATCCGGCTGTGGTCGAACCAGCAAGCCTACGACGTGGAAGGCCTCGGATATCAGGCTCCCAAGGCCACAGGCTGCGACGAGCTCTCGGCCGGGGAGGTTGGCTTCCTGGTTGCGAACATCAAGACGGTATCCGATGCCAAAATCGGCGACACCATCACCGATCACGAAAACCCCGCCGCCGAGCCGCTGCCCGGCTTCGAAGAGATCAAGCCGATGGTATTCGCCGGCCTCTATCCGGTGGAGAGTCACGAACACGGCTTGCTGCGCGACGCGCTCGAAAAACTGCGCCTCAACGACAGCGCCTTCAGTTTCGAGCCGGAGAACTCGGTGGCGCTCGGCTTCGGTTTCCGCTGTGGCTTCCTGGGCCTGCTGCATCTGGAGATCGTCCAGGAGCGGCTTGAGCGCGAGTTTGACATCGACCTGATCACCACCGCGCCGGGTGTGCGCTATCGAATCACCACGACTGACGGAAGCGTGATCGAGGTCGATAATCCGACCAAGTTTCCCGATCCGTCGTCGATCAGGCAGATCGAGGAGCCGATCATCGATGCCACCGTGATCACGCGGGAGGAATACCTTGGCGGTATTTTGAAGCTCCTCGAAGACAAGCGGGGCGTGCAGAAAAAATTCGAATACATTGGCGGCGGCCGGGTCATGCTCACCTACGAACTGCCGTTGAACGAAATCGTGCTCGATTTCTACGACCGCCTGAAATCCTGCTCTCGCGGCTACGCCTCACTGGACTACCACCTGGCGGGTTACCGCGTTTCGCCGATGGTGAAGCTGGACGTGCTGGTGGCCGGAGACCCGATTGACGCACTCACGATCATCGTGCACAAGGATTTCGCCTACGAGCGCGGTAGAGAGCTGATTGCGCGGCTGCGCAAACTGATCCCGCGCCAGATGTTCGAGGTGGCGCTGCAGGCGGCTATCGGCAACAAGATCGTGGCGCGCGAAACCATCAGCGCGCTGCGCAAGAACGTTCTGGCCAAATGCTACGGCGGCGACATCTCGCGCAAACGCAAGCTTCTCGAAAAGCAGAAGGAAGGCAAGAAGCGGATGAAACGCGTGGGCCGCGTCGAAATCCCGCAGGAAGCGTTCCTCGCGGTGCTGAAGGTGGGGCAGACAGAAGAGGAGGAGTAACCGCCGTAAGCGGGCCGGGCGTGGGGTGCCGGCAGAAGCAGGTCCATATGTTCCGTTTCATTTGTTGCCTTGCGCTGGCCGCCGCGTCGGGCCTGGGTTTCGGCCAGGAACCGGCCGTCCTCATGCGGGATCCGGCGGTTCGGGCAGCGCTCGATGCCGTCCGCGGCAACGAACCGCATTTTATTGACGAACAGATACGCATTTGCCAAATTCCGGCGCCGCCGTTCCACGAAGACATGCGCGGACGGGAACTGGAACGTTTATTCCGGCAGATGAGCCTGCAGAATGTCCGGATCGATAAAGCCGGCAACGTGATCGGCGTTCGTCCGGGCGCCGCCGCTCATCCCAACCTGGTCTTTCAAGCGCATCTCGACACCGTTTTCCCGCCTGAAACCAACGTGACGGTCACGCGTGAAGGCGACGTCCTGAGAGGCCCGGGAATCGGCGATGACTGCCGCGGGCTCGCCATGATGCTGGGCGTGATTCAGGCGCTGAACGATGCAAAGGTCCAGACGCCGGGAACCATCACGTTCGTTGCCGATACCGGCGAAGAGGGGCTGGGCGACCTGCGCGGCACCAAAGCCCTTTTCAACGAAAGCTTGAAAGGGCAAATCGAGAAATTCGTTTCCGTCGACGGCACCGGGCTCGGCATCACCAACGTGGGTGTCGGCAGCTACCGGTATCGCGCCACGTTCAAGGGCCCGGGCGGGCACAGCTTCGGCGCGTTCGGCATGGCCAACCC
>DATGII010000153.1:0-4647 GCA_035295805.1 Bryobacteraceae bacterium
CGTTACGATCACGGCTCGCGATGGCGCGATGCTGCGCGGCTGGCTGGTGCTGCCTGAAACCGGCAACGGAGACTGCGTGATCACCCTGCATGGAGTCGCGGACGGGCGCAGAGGCACGCTGGGATTCGCGCGGCTGTTCGCGGACAACCATTACGCCGTTCTGATGCCCGATAGCCGCGGCCACGGAGAGAGCGGCGGCGAGCTCGTGACGTATGGGTTGTTGGAGCGCGATGATGTGCACCGCTGGGTAGATTGGCTGGTTGCATCCCAACATGCGCGCAACGTCTTCGGGATGGGAGAGTCGCTGGGCGGAGGGATCCTGCTCGAATCCCTGGCAGTGGAGCACCGCTTCAGGGCGGTGGTGGCGGAGAGTCCGTTCGCAAATTTCGAAGAAGTGGCGGAATATAGGGTGAACCAGCGACTGCCATTCGCGGGTTTGGCGAAGCCGTTTGTTTGGTCGGGGTTTCTGTACGCCCGATGGCGGTACGGGCTTGATTTCTACGCGGCCGATCCCGCGGCGATCGTGGCGAATGTTGCGACTCCGATTCTGCTGATCCACGGACTGAACGATACCAACATCCCGCCCGAGCATTCGAGGCTCATTGCTTTGCGAAACCCGCATGTCGCACTGTGGCTGGTGCCGGGCGCCACGCACACGCGAGCTTTCGCGGCAGCGCCGGAGGAATTTCCCGGACGCGTGCTGGGATGGTTTGCGGAACATGCCTGGTAAAGGTTATGCAGCTTCTGGTACCAGTTTTGTCACGAAACGCCATGCGTGGGAATCCAGTACTATCCGCTGGTACTGTTTTGGCGCCGCACCTATTGAAATTCCGGCCGGCATGTCCAAGAATCGAGGGAACCCGGCAATTCGCCCGCAAAGGAGATTTGGATGGCTCGGTTGGTTTGCTTCGTCGCTTCGGCGATGCTCATGGCTTCGGTTCCTTCATTTGGTGATGTTGTGTTCGACGATCCTACGCTGGATCTCAGCCACTACACAGCAACCGCGCAGTTCGTTGACGCGCAGGCTGTTTCGATTGTGGCCTCGAATTGTGCCAGCTGTGGAGTGGGCGCGGGCGAGGCACTGCAATTCGTTTCGGCTTTCGGTGACACGACGAGTGCTCAGGGAGACGTCGATCTTGGCTTCTTGAACAACACCTTCGTTTATGATCCGAGCACTCAAGGGGCAATCCTGTCGATCGCGGCTTCTGCCGATAAGAACATCAGCTTGAATATCTCGATCGCTGGCGGCAATCCATTTGGCAACACGTTCCGCCCGATGATCGAGCAGGACGGGGTGTTCTATCTGGCGGCTATTCCCGGCCCGGGTATCACGAGCGGCAGCTCCGGTTTCAACACGCTCGCGAAGTCCGGCCTGTCCGCAGCCGATTTCACGTCGTTCGATTTCAGCACCTTCACGTTCGGTTCACAGCACCCCAACTTCGCGGGGGACACGATGGTATTCGGCGTGGCGCAACTTACGGGCATCAAGGGCTACACAAACCCGAATCCTGTGGTAACCACCGCATACGACAATCTCAACTTTGACTTGACGACGGTCCCGGCTGTTCCGGAGCCCACGAGCCTGGTGTTGTTCGGCAGCCTCCTTCCCGCGCTAGCTGCCATCCGGATGAACCGCCGGCGCTGCAACTGAGCCTCTGCTTCACCGCGCGTTGTTGTAGGCGAAGGTGAGCTGCAGGCGGATCACGCTGCCGCGGAACTCGACCGGCAGCGGCGGCATGGGATTGGCCATGCTGATGCTCGCGACGGCGGCGCGGTCGAGCGAATCGACGCCGGAATTGGTGGCGAAGACGATCTTGGTTACGGTGCCGTCTTTGGCAACGGCGAATTGCAGCGCCACTGTGCCGCGGCGGCCCAGGCGGGCACTCTCGGGCATAACGGCGAACCAGTTGCGGCGGACCGTTTGCAGGATTTGGAGCATGTAGGGGCGGAAATCGGCGCCCATGGAGTCGCTCAGGAGTTGCATCGGGGTCTGTAGCCGTCCAGCTGACGGCGATTGCTTTATCCCTGGGCCGAGGCCGCCGGTGCCGACCCCGTCATCGCCGACCACGATGCCGCCGCCATTGCCATGAGCTACGGCGCGCATGGCGTCTGAGACGGAGGTCGAAGGGATAGCTTCCCTGGGTTGGCCGCCCTGGCCGGAGCCCGATGAACCGCCGGGCGTTTCAAAAGCGAGCCTCGGCTTCTCTTCCTGTTGGATTTGCGGCGGCGCCGGGCCAGGTGAGAGAGTGGGCGGCAGTTTGGGGCCGCTATCCTTTGCGTACGTAGGATCGATCTTCGGCGGCTCGATCATGGGCGGTGGCGGCGCAGGCTTGGCCACAGGGGTGGGCGGCGGCTGCAACGCACGCGGCCGCGTGGTGGAGGGCCGCGGTGATGGGGACTCAACGCGCTGCTGCGGGAGCAGACCTTCGACGGTGAACGTCTTGCTGACTTTTGCGGTGTTGGGCAGCTTTTGCGTGGGCTCTTTCGGGAAGACGAGAGGAGTGATGGTAGTGGTGCGGACGACTCGTGCCGGAGGACGCCAGACGTCGGCGGGGATTGCGAGCAAAATCACCAGACCCACGATGTGGGTGACGATGGAAAGCGTGCCCGCGCGCCGGGAGCGCGCTTGATCAGCAGCGGTATCCCAAGCCAGAAGCAGGTGGAGATCTTCTGTCTTTTGTGGGACTTCTAGGGCTTCCATCCGGACACCAGGGATTGTGCCACGACGCGAGAGTGCTCTTCAATTTTAGCAAGAATGGCCAAAGCAACCCCCAAGCTTAGGCGTCCGGCGCGGCCGTTAAGTTTCGGCGGCTCGCGGGTTTCGACGGAGTCGAGAAAGGCACCGAACTGGGTGGCGAGGGGCTCGGCTTTGGCGACCGGGAGCTGCCGGAAGGCGATCTGGCGCTCGGCGCCGACGCTGAACATGGCGGCGTCCTGGCGGCCGTAGTCCACCGATATATATTGGTTGGGCTGAAACAGGCGCAGCTTGCGAACCTTTTCGGTGGAGACGCGGCTCGCCGTCAGATTGGCGACGCAGCCGCCGAAGAACTGCAGCCGCACATTGGCGATATCGACCTTGCCGGTGAGGACGGAGATGCCGGCGGCGCGGATCTCTTCGATTTCGCGGTTGACGAGCGCCAGCAGGATGTCGAGGTCGTGGATCATCAGGTCGAGCACGACGTCGGTATCGAGACTCCGCGGACTGAAGACGCTCATGCGGTGAATCTCGAAGAAAAGCGGAAGTCGAACGATTCCTTCGATGGCCATGACGGCGGGGTTGAAGCGCTCGAGATGGCCGACCTGGAGGATGCGGTTGTTGGATTCGGCGGCGTGGATGAGGCGGTCGGCGGAGGCGAGATCGGTAGCGATGGGTTTTTCGACGAGAACGTCGATGCCGGATTCGAGGAGGGCGCAGCCGATATCGGCGTGAGCGGAAGTCGGGACGGCGACGATGGCGGCATCGGCGCGGCCGCGAAGCTCGCGGGCGTCGGTGAGGGCGGGGCAGCCGTGGGCGCCGGCGATTTCCTGGGCACGGGCGGCGTTGGTATCGACGACGGCGACGAGCTCGGCGCGCGGGGATTGCTTTACGATGCGGACGTGATTACGCCCGAATTCACCGGCACCGACGACGGCGACGCGGGGCTTCAAGACTTCACCGGGGAGGCGCAGAGGCGCGGAATTTCAAATCTTAGTTTCATATCCCACGATCGTGATGTCGCTTTCATTTGCGCGTTGGATCAGTTCCTCGCGGTCGAGCATGAGAGTGCGTCCGGCGTCGAGGGCGAGGGCGGTTGTGCCGGTTTCGCGCATCACGGAGATTGTATCGACGCCAACAACCGGGACGTCGAACAGCAGGTGATGGCGGCGCGTAGCGACTTTGACGAGCGAAAGCGGGCTGCCATTTACCAATGGTGCGGCGCGGCGCAACATGGCGTCGGTGCCTTCCATGGCTTCGACGGCGACGCAGGCGCGGGCCGAGATGGCGACGCTTTGACCGATGTCCCAGCCGGCGAGGGCGTGAGCGATGGCGCGGCCGTAATCGATATCGGTCTGTTCGTCTTTGGTGGGCTTACGGCGGGTCATCACACCGGCGGATGCCAGAAGCGGCTTGAGCAGCGCTGTGGAATCGACGAGGCGGATGCCTTCGTCTTCGAGGATTTTGGCGACGCCACCGATGAGAGAGTCGGTATTTTTGCGCGGGAGCGCGGCCAGGAGCTTGACGAGGCGCCAATCAGGACGGATGGCGGAGAAGATCCTGGCGTGCTTCACCTGGCCGGTCATCATGACTTCGGTGATGGATTCGGATTTCAGGATTTCTATGAGCTTGCTCAACTCGCCGAGGGAGATCCAGTAGCAGCGGGCGGCCAGGGGCTCGATTTCGCGCGAGGCTTCTTCTTCAATGCCGATGGCGACGATTTCATGGCCGAGCTTGCGGGCGTTTGCGAGCGCCAGGAGGGGGAAGCGGCCGTTGCCGGCGATGAGGCCGTAGCGCATCACTTGACGAAGCCGCGCTGGGATTGCGCGATGAAGGCGAGCAGCTCTTCGAGCTCGGGCGAAGCGGCGATTTCCTGATGAATGCGCTCGAGGGCCTGCGAGGTATTGAGGCCAGCGCGGGTGAGCAGGCGCAGGGCCTTCTGGAGTTCCTCG
>DATGII010000154.1:0-13194 GCA_035295805.1 Bryobacteraceae bacterium
GGGATTCAAAGACGAAGGGCAATTCATCGCGGCGCTGCATGTTTCGCACAACCTCAATATTCCGTTTAGCGAGCTTAAGGCGAACCTGACGAAATCAAAAAATGGATCGCTGAGCCGGACACTGTATGCGCTGCGGCCGGAACTGCGGGCGCGAGGGATCGAGAGCCAGGTCAAAAAAGCGGAGCGGCAGACGAAAGCGGACCTGGAGCCGCCGAGCGATCTGGCGGTGAATCGGTAAGGCACCGACACAGCGATGCGCGTGGAGGCAAGATTGTAATTTGTCCTCTGGCGCAATGCTCTTACCGCGCCTGGCGGAATCGCGGAAACAGCGCGAGCGCATTCTCTCGCTCGATGGCGCGCCGGAGCGCGGGCGCAACCGGTAGCCTCTCGAAGAGCGCGACACTGTGCCCAATCGGAAAGCGGTTGTAGTCCGTGCCGAACAAAATGTGCGCAGGCGGGACGAGCTTTCGGAGCGCATCGAAATTCACCGGATCGTAAGCCTGCGCGCCTTCGAAGTACAAACGCGCGAACTCAGTCCTGATTCCGTCTGGAAACAACTCCCGCAGCTTCTCTCGGCCCACCGCGGGCCAGTCGGTGAAGCCTTCGATGCGGCTGGCAAGGAGCGGCATCACTCCTCCGCCATGGCTGAAGATAAATCGCACATCTCCAAAATTCCGGAGAATGCCATTTTCCATCAGGCTGAAAATGGTTCGGGCGGTATTCATCGGCCACTCGAGCCAGGGCCCGGAGACGGGCGTCCTCTCGTAGGTGAGGGTCTGCGGCGTGCAGCATCGGGCGTCATTCGGGTGAACGTACACCACTGCGTTGCGACGGTTGAGCTCTTCGTAGATCGAGCGGAAGGCCGGGTCGCCCAGCCACAGATCGCCGTAGCTCGTGGAAATGCCGAACCCATCTGCCCGTAGGTGATCTGCCGCGTATTCAATTTCGCGCAAAGTGCCGTCGATGTCATGGAATGGTAAAGCGGCAAACAGCCCAAAACGGCTGGGATGGTCGGCCGCCAACCTTGCTCCAAACTCGTTGTACTGGCGCGAGAGCTGGCGGCCGGCTTGCAAATCATTGGAAAAAGGAATCGGCCCGGGAAAGCCGATTGCCGCGGCGACGCCGTTTCGGTCCATTTCTTGAATCGCGATTTCAGGCGACCACGCCCCCCCTCCGCCGCCACGTCCGCCGGCCGCAGAGGCGGCCTGCGGCTCAATGTGGTGATGCACATCAATTTTGCCGGGACGGCGGTGAACAGCGCCCCAAGCAGTGGCCGCCGTTCCAAAAGCGGTTGAGCAGAGAAATTGTCGCCTCGAGCGCGGTACGAGAACCCCGCTGCCGGCTGCGCCTAGTTGGTTATCTGTCCGATGCTCCGTAATCAATATGATTACCTATATAACGAAGCTTGTGGGTTTGCACCTCCCGGTGATACATTGTCAGCGAGACTTCGCGATGAGCCGGATAGCCTTTGTTTTCGCTTTGACGCTTTCAGCAACGGCGGCGGACTTGACGAGCCCCGTTACGTTCAATAAGGATATATTGCCGGTTCTTCAGAAGAATTGCCAATCCTGCCATCGGCCAAACCAGATTGCGCCTATGTCGTTCCTGGATTACAAATCCACCCGACCCTGGGCCAAGGCCATGAAGGCTGCCGTGGTCAAGCGCCAAATGCCGCCATGGTTTGCCGATCCCGGCGTGGGGCACTTCCGGAACGACCGCACTCTGTCGCAGGCCGACATCGACGTGATCTCGAAGTGGGCCGACGCCGGCGCGCCTGAAGGGGATCCTCACGATATGCCGCCTGCTGTTGCCTGGCCCGAGAAAGGCTGGCAGATCAAGCCGGACATTGTGGTGGACATGCCGGAATTCAAAGTGCCGGCCAAAGGCGTGGTCGAGTGGACGGATATCACGATCCCGAGCCCGTTCAAGAAGGACACGTGGATCACCTCGATGGAGATCCTGCCTGATCATCCTGACCTGATTCATCACATTGGCGTCCTGTTCCGGCCGCATACCCCGGACGTGCAATACTACAAGCCCGAGTGGGCCATCATTCCGCGCGACGAAAGCGGCAGCGCGTTTCCGCGGAAGAAGGGTGAGAAAGCCGTAATTTCGGGCAGTGCGCAGCAACGCCAGGGTACCATCACAATCGAAGCCAGCTACGTGCCCGGCATCTCGGCCTTCGATTATCGAATCTACGGAGCCGGCAAACTGGTCCCCGCCGGAACCGATATTGTGTTCAGCATGCATTACACGCCCAATGGGACCGAGGTGCTGGACCACAGCAAATTAGGGTTTACGATTGCGAAGAAAGAACCGGATCGGCGCTACATGACTTTTGCCATCTCATCTCCTGCCGATGCCGATTCCTTTGCGATCCCTCCCAATGACCCCAATTGGGAGAGCCCCACGGCTGAAGCTACCTTTCAGGAAGATTGCGACATTGTGTGGATGCAGCCGCACATGCACGTCAGGGGCAAAGATATGCGATATGATCTGGAGTTTCCCGACGGCCGCAAGCAAACCATCCTGAGCGTTTCTCATTACGATTTCAATTGGCAGCTCGGGTATGAAGTAGCCGAACCAATCCACATTCCGAAAGGGACGAAGCTCATCGGCCGCGCCCATTTCGATAACTCGCCGAATAATAAATTCAATCCGGATCCGAGCCGGACCGTATATTACGGCAACCAGAGTTGGGAAGAGATGATGCAGCCTTGGTTTGCCGTGATCATGGACAAGAAACTCGATCCGAAGAAGGTCCTGAAGCGCGGCAGTCCTGCGGTGAATGGCGCCTAAGCGAAAGCGACTGGTCCGGAACGTTTTCATGCACCCATCCGCCGGTCCGGTCTCCTCACCCTGAGACCAATTCCTTGCAGTCGCCAGGCGGCTGTGAAGCACCTTTGAACACCCGGCCAGGCGTAAACTTGCATTTCGAATTCGTATCGTAGTCTCCATTCGCCAAGGGATCACAGTCGTCTGGTTATCAGGTCCTCCCCCGGTGGATCTGGCTGTGAACCGGTAGCCGGCGTTAACGGCGCTTCGGCGGCTGCTTCTCGAAGCTTCGGTCGGGGTTCAACCTGCTATCCAAGCGGCGTCTTGAACGCGAGGGGCGTGACCTTTACTCTGCGGGAAGAAACGTCACGGGCCCGGAAGGGTAAGAGACCCTCCCGGTTGAATCCAAACGAAAGCGAGATTATCCATGATGCGAAGGCAAAAGACGGACTGGTCGAGACGGGCCGCGATGGCGCTCCTTTTCTTCGGCGCCCTGGCAGCGCTGCCGCGGTCCGCGCAGGCAGATGAGAAGCCCATCTTCGGGGAGATCAGCGGGGTTTCGTGCAAAGGAGCAAGCGACGGCGCGTTTCCCGGGTTCGCGGTTGCCAGCTTCTCGTTTGGGGACACAAATGTTTCAACGATCGGAAGCGCGACGGGCGGCGCCGGCGCCGGCAAGGTGACCTTTCAGGACATCTCTATCACGAAGGGGCTCGATGACTGCACGCCGGCGCTGTTTGAGGCTGTCGCCAAGGGAACCCCGTCTTCCACCGCGAGCCTGACGGTTGTCCAAAAGGGCACGAGGCTGCCGATCCTGAAGATCCAGTTGAGCCACGTGGTGGTAACGAGCGACAAGTTCGTCGAGGGCGCGGCCAACGAACTGGATGAAGTGATTACACTGGCATATTCCCAGATCACGATCACGCATGTTCCCAGTGGTAAGAGCGTCATAATCGACGTCAACACGCTCACGGTGCAGTGACAAGCGATCGGGAAAGGCGGGCGCCCGCCCGGCGACGGTCAACTGAGCAGGCGGGGAGCGGGGGCGAGGCCGGGTGTGGCGATGGGGAAGTCGCGAACCGGGCGGCCGGAGCCGAACGCTTCGACACGGTTGCGGCCGTTGCGCTTGGCGAGGTATAAGGCGGCATCGGCTTCGCGGACGAGCCGATGCGCATCCACGGGACCGGAGCAATCGGCCGACGCCACGCCCAGGCTGCAGGTGACCGGCGGCGCGCCATCCGGCACGCCGAACTGCTCGGCGGCCAAGGCGGCGCGCATTCTCTCGGCCTGGGCGATGGCGCCCTGTAAATTGCAGCCGGCCAACACGAGCAGGAATTCCTCACCGCCGTAGCGGCCGATCGCATCGTACTGGCGGACATTGGCGTGCATGCGCTGCGCCGCCTGACGGAGAACGGTATCGCCGGCGAGGTGGCCGTAGAGATCGTTGATCTGCTTGAAGTAATCGAGATCGGCCATGACGACCGAAACCGAGCTGCGCTCGCGGACGGAGCGAGAGATCTCATTGTCGAGCATTTCGAGAATCGTGACGCGGTTCCACAGGCCGGTGAGGCCATCGCGGGTCGCCTGCTCCCTGAGGGCTTCCTGCGCCTGGACCAACTGCTCCTGCAATTGGAGGATGCGGCGGCCCGCCCACAATCGCGCGCGGAGTTCGGCGGGCTCGAACGGCTTGGTAACGTAGTCGTCGGCGCCGGCTTCCATGCCCATGACAATGTCCTGGCTCTGGGTGCGCGCGGTCAGCAGGAGGATGTAGATATACTGGCCCCGGCTGCCGGCGCGCACCTGGCGGCATAATTCCACGCCGTCAACGCCCGACGCCATCCAATCAAAGATCGCCAGCCGAGGGCAATGATTCGATTGCAAGACCGCGCGTGCTTCCTCCCCGCTGGCGGCCGTGACGGCTTCATAGCCCCACGCGGAGAGCAAGCCGGCCAGCGTTTCGCGAGTTTCGATATCTCCTTCAGCGATGAGGACTCTCACAGGCAGCCTCGTGGTTTCATCAGCTCCTCAAGTGCACGATAGGTTCCAAAACCGATTGCGTATTTTCAACGGATTGGAACGTTAACTTTCGGATGGGCTGGTGACAGAATGGCGTCGACCGGGTCAACCTGATGACACGCTGTCCAGCCGCCGATGACGCCGATGAACCCATCCAATGGGGCGCGTTACACTGAGAGCATTGGGACGCATCTACAGCCGCAGCGAACTCCTGCAACAGCGGATTCGATGGAGAGATAAGGGCCAGACGGTGGCTTTCACGAACGGGTGCTACGATGTGCTGCACCCGGGGCATATCCGGCTGCTCGAGTACGCCCGCTCGTGTGCGGACGTGTTGATCGTAGGGATCAACACGGATGCCGGAGTGCGGCGATTGAAAGGGCCGGCTCGTCCCGTGCTTCCCGAAAAGGAGCGGGCTGAGGTGATGGCGGCGTTGGAAGCAGTAGACGCCGTGATTTTGTTCGACGAGGAGACGCCGCGCGAGTTGCTGGCCGAACTGCTGCCGGATCTTCTCATGAAAGGCGCGGACTGGTCGCACTTCATCGCCGGCCGCGAAGAGGTGGAGGCGGCGGGGGGCAGGGTAATCGCGGCGCCGTTGCGGTCGGGATATTCCACAACCGCGATTATGGAAAAGCTTCTCGCTCAGCAACCTTGATTCATCCGGCGGTTCGCGACCTATTTGGGGATTTGGGGCGGCATCCCGGCTTCCAGGAGGCGGTCCGGCGGATCCACAAAGGAGGCCGCGCCAGCCTCTCAGGCCTCACGAATACCGCAAAGGCATTGTATTGCGTGCTGCTGTGGCAGGCGTGCGGGCGTCCGCTGGTCGTGGTGGTGGATGGGAACAAGCAGGCTGAAGGGCTGACCGAAACGGTCCAGACGTTCTTCTCGATGCTGGCGGCCGAGGAGCGCAACGGGCCGCTGCTGCTGCCGGCGTTGGATGTGCTGCCGCTGCAAAATCTCTCGCCGCACGCGGAAATCCTGGAGCAGCGGGCGATCGGGCTGTGGCGGCTGGCCGGCCAGCGGGTTCCGATCACGATCATGCCTGTGACGGCTGCACTGCTGCGCGTCGCCGCGGGAGAGCACTACCGGCAGTTGGCGTTGAAACTGCGGGTCGGCGACGAACTGCCGCTCGACGATTTGCTGGCGCACCTGGAGAGCATCGGGTACGAGAAGCGCGAGCCGGTGGAGATGGTGGGCGAATACTCGGTGCGCGGCGGCATTCTGGATGTGTTTTCGCCGGAAGCAGCCAAACCGGTGCGCCTCGATTTGTTTGGCGATCAGGTGGATTCGATCCGGCGCTTTGAGGTAGAGTCGCAGCGCTCGGTAACGAAAATTGAAGAATGCATGCTGCTGCCGCTGACCGAATTCCAGCGGTCGCGCGGGCTGCTGGCGGAATTAAACGAGCTGATGCAGCAGGCGGATCTTCCCGGCCGCGATTTACCGCCGCCGGGCGCGGCGTTTCCGGGTTGGGAGGTCTTGACCGGGATGGTGCGGGCGCGGGAGACCTCGGTGTTCGGCTTACTGGAAAAGCCGGTAATCGTCTGGGACGAGCCGGAGCAGACGCGGGCGGCGGCCGAGCGGTTCTGGAAGCGCCTGGAGCAGATTGGGCGGTCACCGGCTTACGACCCGGACAAAATCTTTTTCCGATGGGAAGAGTTAATTCGCCCGCTGGAGAACGCGCCGCAGGTGGAGTTGAAGCAGCTGGAAATCGGCGCAGGCGATGAAAGCAGCGTGCACATTGCGACGCGGCCGGCTTTGACGTTTCACGGCAATATGCAGGTGGCGATCGGGGAGGCGCGCAACCTGGTGCAGTCGGGGAGCCGGGTGGCGTTCTTTGCGTCGTCGAGCGGCGAAGTGGAGCGCATGGCCGATATCCTCACGGAGTACGGAATCGCGTTTCAGCTGGGGCTGGATCAGAACGAATCGACGCCCGCATACCTGGCGGAACGTGCGTATTTAGCGGGGGAAGTCGCCAGTATCTACGTGATCAAAGGCCTGGTGCGGCACGGCACGGCATTTCAGGACGCGAAGCTGGTGGTATTCGGGGCCGAAGACCTGTTCGACACTTCGGAACTGGTGGCGCAGGCGCCGGCCGGCAAGTCGGCGCTGGCGACGTTTACGGCGGACCTGATCGATCTCAAGCCGGGTGATTACGTGGTGCACGCCGAGCACGGCGTGGCGCACTACCTGGGGTTGCGCGAGATCGCGCAAGGGGAAGCCAAAGGCGATTACATGCTGCTGGAATTCGCCGGGGAGAGCAAGCTGTATGTGCCGCTTGCCCGCATGGACCTGGTGCAGCGGTTTCGGGGGGCGGGCGAGTCCAAACCGGTGCTCGACCGCATGGGCGGCGTCACCTGGACCCGCACGAAAACCAAGATCAAGGCCCGGATGCGAGACATGGCGGACGAGCTGCTGAAGCTTTACGCCTCGCGGAAAATGAGCGACGGCTTCTCGTACTCGAGCGACAGCAACTGGCAGCGCGAGTTTGAGGATGCCTTCGAATTCACCGAGACCAAGGACCAGGTCACCGCGATCAAAGAAATCAAGCGGGACATGGAGAGCCCGCAGCCAATGGACCGGCTGCTGTGCGGCGACGTGGGGTTCGGCAAGACCGAAGTCGTGATGCGGGCGGCGTTCAAAGCGCTGGGCGACGGCAAGCAAGTGGCGGTGCTGGCGCCGACGACGGTACTGGCGTTCCAGCATTTTGAAACATTCAAGCGGCGTTTCCAGCCGTTCCCGGTGCGCATCGAGATGTTCAGCCGGTTCCGTTCACCCAAAGAATTGAAGGCCGCGCTGGCCGACCTGGCGGAGGGCAAAGCCGATGTGGCCATCGGCACGCACCGGCTGCTCTCGCAGGATGTGGCATTTCGCGATCTGGGGCTGGTGATTGTGGATGAAGAGCAGCGGTTCGGCGTCAAGCACAAGGAACGGCTGAAGCAGATGAAGAAGGTGGTGGACGTGATCAGCATGAGCGCGACGCCGATCCCCCGCACGCTGCATATGTCGCTTCTTGGGTTACGCGATATGTCGGTGATCGAAACGCCGCCGAAGGACCGGCTGGCGATCAATACGGTAGTCGCGCCGTTTCAGCCGGCGCTGATTCAATCGGCATTGGAACTGGAACTAGGACGCGGCGGCCAGGTTTACTTTTTACACAACCGCGTGGATTCGATCTGGCAGCGGGCGGCCATGCTCCAGGAACTGATTCCGCAGGCGCGGATCGGCGTCGGTCACGGGCAGATGGGGGAATCCGAGCTCGAGAAGACGATGCTGAAATTCATGCGGCATGAGTATGACATTCTGGTTTGTACGACGATCATAGAAAACGGGTTGGATATCCCGCTCGCAAATACTATGATTATCGAAAATGCTGAGCGCTATGGACTTTCCGAGCTTTACCAGTTGCGTGGAAGAGTCGGCCGTTCGAACCGGAGAGCGTACGCGTACCTGCTCGTGCCGCCGGATACGGAGCTGACGGAAGTGGCGCGGAAGCGGCTCGCGGCATTGAAAGAGTTCAGCGATCTGGGGGCGGGGTTCAAGATTGCGGCGCTCGATCTGGAATTGAGGGGCGCGGGCAACCTGCTGGGCGGCGAGCAGCACGGCCACATCAACACGGTCGGCTTCGACACCTACGTACGGCTGTTGGACGAGACGGTGCGGGAGTTGAAGGGCGAGGTGGTGGCGCCGGAGATCCACTCGGCGCTCAACCTGGGACTCGATATACGCATTCCGTCCGATTACATTGCCGATGAAGGCCAGCGGCTGCGGGCGTACCGGCAGATTGCGAATGCGAGCGACGCAGCGGCACGCGAGCGGGTGGAGAAAGAGCTGGAGGACCGGTACGGCAAGGTTCCGGAAGAAGTCCGGAACCTGATCGAATATTCGGCTTTGAAGACGGTCGCGGAAAAATCGGGAATCGAAGCGGTTGACCGCCGGCACAGCATGTTGAATATCAAGTTCCACAAGGAGACGCGAGTGGACCCGGCGCGGCTGATGAATCTGGTGAGCGAGGCGCGCGGCGCGCAATTCACGCCGGCCGGCGTGCTGATGCTGCCATTGGACGGGCGGTCGAACGCCGGAGAAATTCTGCGGTTCCTGCGTGAGAAAATCGAGCCGCTACAGATGCCCGAAGCGCATCCGACGCATTGAGGTGCGTACGGTAATCTGGGCTTATGGCAACTCATCAAGCCGGCGGGCAGCCGGATCCCGGATTCATTTTTAACGAAATGCAGCTTTTCCAGCGTTCCATGGCGCTCAAAGGGGCGGTGGAGCTCGACATATTTACCCATATCGGCAATAGCGCGACAAGTGCGCGTGAACTGGCGGCGCGTTGCGGGGCAGCGGAACGAGGAGTGCGGATACTTTGCGACTACCTGACGATTTGCGGGCATTTGAGCAAAACCGAGGAAGGGTACGAACTGACGCCGACTTCGCGAACGTTTCTGAGCAAGGCGTCGCCGGCGTACATCGGTTCGATGGCGGGTTTTCTGGTGAGCGGATTTCAAGTGGCGGCGTTTCGCGACGTAGCCGGCGCAGTGCGCAACGGCGGCGCGGTCAAATCGGAAGCTCTCGACCCGGAGAATCCGATCTGGGTGGAGTTCGCGCGGTCGATGGCGCCGATGATGGCGATGGTGGGCGCCGCGGCAGCACCGCGCCTGATGCCCGCCAGCGCCGGTCCGATGAAGATTCTGGACATCGCGGCGGGCCACGGCATGTACGGGATTGCCATGGCGCGGCACAACTCGCAGGCCGAGATTACCGGCCAGGACTGGCGGAATGTCCTCGAAGTGGCAAAGGAGAATGCGGAGAAGGCGGGTGTGGCCGCGCGCTACCGCACGCTGCCCGGCAATGCGTTTGAAGTCGATTTCGGCGGCCCGTATGACCTGGCGCTGGTGCCGAATTTCGCGCATCATTTCAACGCGGCGGAAGCGACGCGATTGTTCCGGAAATGCCGGGCGGCGCTGAAGAAAGGGGGCCGCCTTGCGCTGGTTGAATTCATTCCGGACGAAGACCGCGTTTCTCCGCCGGAGCAGGCGGCGTTTGCATTGACCATGCTGGTGGGCACACCTGCCGGAGATGCGTACACGTTCGCGGAGTATCAACAGATGCTGCAGGAAGCCGGTTTCCGCAACTGCCAGTTGCTGTCACTGGACCGCGTTCCGCAGCGGGTGGTGATCGGAGAGGCGTAGTCCGGGAGGGATTGCACCCGCCGCACCCCTCCGATAAAATCAAACGCCTGGATATTCTGTCATGAGCCGCATCTGGGGCCTGCTCGGCGCGTTTGCACTCGCGTGTAGCGCGGCCGCCGCGCCGCCTCAGGTGGAATGGCCGTATTATGGCGGCGACCCGGGCAACACCAGATATTCAACGCTGGCCGATATCAATGCGGGGAATGTCGGGCGGCTGAAAATCGCGTGGCAGTGGAAGCACTGGGAAACGCCGCTGGAGCAATACGGGACGACACCGGGCTTTTTCGAGAACACGCCGCTGATGATCGATGGCGTGTTGTATGTGACCACGCCGTATAACAGCATCGCGGCGCTGGATGCCGAAACAGGCAAGGAGTTGTGGCGGTTTGACGGGGAAGGGTACACGCTCGGCCAAGTCTTGTCCGGCAGCGGGTGGAAACTGCGGGGCACGGCAGTGTGGCGCGAAGGGAGCAAGCTGCGGGTGATGCTGAACAGCCGGCACCGGCTGTTCTCGCTGGATGCGCAAACCGGAAAGCCGGTGCCGTCGTTTGGCGATAACGGCGCGGTTTCGCTGACCGGGCTGCCACGCATGTCGGAGGTGAAACACGCAACTCAGAGTTCGCCGCCGGTCGTCTATAAGGAGCTGGTGATCGTCGGCAGCCAGGTGCCGGACCGCGTGCAACTGCCGGATCCGGTCGGGTATGTGCAGGCATTCAATGCGCGCACGGGCAAGCGGGTATGGACGTTCTCGGTGATTCCGCAGTCGGCGAAGGATCCCGGCGCAGCCACGTGGGAGAACGAAAGCTGGCGGAACAGCGGGCACGGAAACGTGTGGGCGCCGATGGCGCTGGACGAAGCGCGGGGACTTCTGTATCTGCCCACTTCGACGCCGTCGAGCGATTACTACGGCGGCCAGCGGCGCGGCTCCAACCTGTTCGCCGAGTCGCTGGTGTGTCTGGAGGCGGCGACGGGGAAGATCAAATGGTATTTCCAGACCGTGCATCACGGCTTGTGGGATTGGGACAATCCGGCGCCGCCGAACCTGGTGACGATTACGGTGAACGGACAGCGTATCGATGCCGTGGCGCAGGTGACCAAGCAGGGTTTTACGTTTGTATTCGATCGCGTTACGGGCAAGCCGGTGTGGCCGATTGTCGAGCGCCCGGTTCCCACCGACAGCGACGTACCGGGCGAGCAGCCGTTCGCGACGCAGCCGTTTCCGACGCGGCCGCCTCCGTTCGTGGGGCAAGGAGTATCGCGCGACGATGCCAATGACCTGACACCGGAAGTTCAGGCCCTGGCGCGCGCGGAGATGGCGAAGTACCGCATCGGACCGATTTTCACGCCGCCTTCGCTGCGCGGCACCCTGCAGCGGCCATCGCAGGGCGGCGGAGCCAATTGGGGCGGCGCAGCCTTCGATCCCGAATCGGGTTACCTGTTTGTGCGCGCGGCGAATTCGGTGGGATTGAACCGGGTAGCGAAAAACGACGGATCGGATCCGCTGGTGGCGGTGGATTACTCGAATGTCTTCGCGCGCGGCGGTGAATCGATCAACCTGCCGGGCGGTCTTCCGCTGATTGCCCCGCCATATGCGGTTCTGGCGGCCCTCGACTTGAATCGCGGCGATCTCGCATGGAAAGCGCCGCTGGGCGAGGGCAGCGCCGCGATCCGCGAGCACCCCCTGCTACGAGGGGTGACGCTGCCGGATCGGCTCGGGTCGCCGAACAGCCGGGGCGGCGCCATGGTGACGCGCAGCGGCCTGGTCTTCATTGGCGGCGGGGATGGTTATCTTTACGGGTTCGATAAGAAGAGCGGCAAAGAAATATGGCGAGGAAAGATCCCTTACGAAAATGCCGCGGTTCCGATGACCTACCGGACGCGCTCGGGCCGCCAGTACCTCGTGGTAGCAACGGGCACAGGGGCGGAGAATGCGCTGGTCGCTTTCACATTGGGCAATTGAGGGTTCGCTGAGGAGGATAGGATGCAAGGTTTGATTCGAACGATGGCTCTGACGGCCGCGGTGGTCCTCGGCGCGGGGCCGGGGGCCGCCCAGAATCTCGCAGCCGCGCCGGATCATCCCGCGGTCACCGTCCAAGGCCAGACGTATAATCCGCGCTCGATCCTGGCGCGCAACATGGGTAGTCCCGAGGATCAAACCACGGCCTTCCCGCCGCACCGGATTATCGGCAACTTATATTATGTGGGCACGCGGACGCTGAGCTCGTTTCTGGTGGTGACGCCGCAGGGAAATATTCTGATCGACAGCACCTACGAGCGGAATGTGCCAACGATCCGGAAATCGATCGAGCAGCTCGGGTTCAAGTTTTCCGATGTCAAGATCCTGCTGGGCAGCCACGCGCATGGCGATCACCAGGAAGGGGATGCGATGGTCAAGGAGTTGACCGGGGCGCAGGTGATGGCCATGGCCGAAGATGTGCCCGCCCTGGAGGCCATCAAACCCGGCGGCAAGGCACATCCGATTGATAAGGTTCTTCACGATGGCGATTCGGTGAGCCTCGGCGGCACCGCGCTGGTTGCGCACCTGACGCCCGGCCACACCCACGGATGCACCACCTGGACGATGAAAGCGCAAGAGGGCGGGAAGAATTACGACGTGATGATCAATTGCAGTCTGCGCGCGCCGGCGACGCTGACGCCGGAGGTGGTCAGCGAATTCAATCGATCGTTCCAGGTCGTGCGCGCGCTGCCCTGTGATGTCGAGTTGGGCGACCATCCAGCGCAGTACAACCTGCAGGCGAAGTACGCGCGGCGTCGCGAAGGCGGTCCGAACCCGTTTATTGATCGCGCCGGGTGCACACTGGAGGCGGATATTGAAGAAGCCTTGTTCCGGGCAATGGTCGCGGAGCAGGAGAAGAGGTAAACCGGCCCTCCTATCCCGGCGCGAGTTGCGTTTGACATGGCAGACCGGCCCGCGATACGATACCGCCAACGCGTCACGAAGTGCGCTATCACGCTGCTGGAGGTCCGAATCACATGAAATGGAAGCTGTGGCTGGTTGTGGTCGCGGGCGCGTGTCTGCCTGGCACACTGCCGGTCCAAGCCCATCACTCCTTTGCGGCCGAATATGATTCGGCCCAGTTGATCACGCTAAAAGGAACCATCAGCAAAGTCGAGTGGACCAACCCGCACATTTACGTCTATCTCGATGTGAAGGATGCGGGCGGGAAGGTGACCACCTGGGCGCTGGAAGGCTACC
>DATGII010000155.1:0-11031 GCA_035295805.1 Bryobacteraceae bacterium
AGGCCGCGTCGAACCCCCGGCGCCCGTCCGCGCCTACCTCCTCGTCATCGCCCAGGCGCCGGCTGCTACCGAGCGCGCTCTGGAGCACGCCCTCAAGAACGCCGGATGAAAGCGGACCGCGCTAACGAGGCGACGTCGGTATCGACGACAACTTGGTTCATTCGCGCGACGAGCCCTCGGCCGCGTGCCGGTCCGCGTAAATCGCGGCCACGAGCCGCTCCGTCTCCTCGTCGGGTGCCGGATCGATATGGCTCAGAAGGTCGTCGCGCGAAAACGGCTGCGGGCCCGCCAGAACGGCCGGCAGCCTCGCTCCTGCTCGTTCTTCCATTCATCGCCCATCCCGCTGCGCCTGAACCGGAATAAACGCCGCTCCGCTGAAATCCCTCCCCGTATCCAGAGCTGAGGAACTGCGCTCGGCGTGCTCTATCCAAGCCATATGGGCCGGGTATTTCAGCGTCGTCACCGCCAAACGCGCTTCTTCCTCCCCACTTTTGCCTTTTGCCTTCTTTCTTCCTACCCCGCTCGCCAATACCCGTCATCCCCCGCTAGCCGTGGATGCGCCCGCTTCGCCCCCCAATACGCCAGCGCCACCGCGAACACCAGATCGTCGTGCTCCCCTTCCCGCCACGCCCCATACTGCTCCCGCCCCGACCCCGTCTCCCGCACTTGCATCGTCGCCATCTCCTCCACCAGCGTCGCGCCCAGCGGAATCCCCGATGCGATCCGCAGCCCCCCGCGCTGCAGGAGCACCTGCAACCCTATGATTAGGTCCCGCTTCGGAACACGAAAATACCCGTCCGCCCGCGTTTCCCGCTCCCCGTTCGTCACTACCGCCGGCCACACCGAACAACCCAGGTCCGCCCCGCGCAGCATGTCCACTACCGCCCGCCCCACTCCGGTCCCGTCCACGATCAGGTGGCACCGCCCGTCCAGTTCGCCCGACCGCGTCACCGCCCGCACCCGCTCCACCACCTCCGGATACGGCGTCCGCAGCGGCACCCGTTCCAGATACCGCAGATCCAGCGCCGCCATCTTCAAGTGCGCCCAGTGCCGCGCGTCCCACTCGCCCTTTAGCTCGGTCCGCTCTGCAATCGCGATCGCCGTGAAATCGTGGCTCTGCCCCAGGTCCAGCCCGATGAAATATGGCCGCTCCCCCACGCTCTTACCTCAGCACCAGCGGCCGCACCTCGCGTGTAATCGCGCGCTCCACCAGCTCCCGCCCGAATACCCCGCTCCCGGAGTCCACGAATTCGCACAGGTACTCCTGCCGGAACCACCGCTCCCCCATCGCCTCCCGCTCTTGCTTCAGGAATTCCGGTGAAATCCGCGGGCACTCCGGCGCCGGCACCCGCACCCGCATCCATTCCCTCCCTCCCCGCGTCCACGTGTCGTAGAAGAATCCGCGCGCGCCGAACGGCGTGCTCATCAGCCATAATGCCCCATCGCTCACCGCCAGCATCGGCCGGATCGCCAGGTATAACTCGTCGCTCACCCGCGCGGCTTCATCTACCAGCAGCAGGGAGACCGCCGAAAATCCCCGGATCGTCGCTTCGCTCGCTGGCAGCCCCACCATCCGCGACCGGTTCGGGAACTCCAGCGACATCTCGTTATCCCCGTCTCCCTTCGGTCGAACCCCCAGCCGCATCGCGAACCCCGCCGCCTTCCGCACGAATTCGCCGCTCTGCCGCGCGCTCGGACTCACTACCAGCGTCAGGCTCTCCGGCCGCGTGTACGCGTGATGGACCGCCTTCGCCGCCGTGGTCGTCGATTTTCCCCATTGCCGCGTGCAGTTCAGCAGCACCCGCTTCTGCCTGCTCGCCAGCACGCGCGCCTGCGTCGCATCCGGTTCCAGCCCCAGCCGCTGCCGGATCCATTCCACTGCGTTCTCATCCCACTCTCCGTTGGGTCCCTCTTCCGGTTCCGCCCGCCGGTCCTGCTCCCGGGGCGCCCGGTGTTCCACGCACCACATTCTCTACCTCTAGCACGCCATTCCCGATTTTCAGGCCTGCTTAACGTCCAGTCACGACCCGTTTTCTGCCGTAACCATCTGAAACAAAAGCCTCCTTCCGCATCCCCTCGAAACCACTGGATTATCCTGGAATTGCTAAGCGGAGTTTTTCCGAATCCCTTTTGACTTTTTCTTTTCCTTTATGTCTTCTCTACGCCGAATTCTTTCCTCGCGTGCCAACGGCGCCCTCTCCCGCGGCCCGCTCACTCCCGAAGGCAAGCGCCGCTCTTCCCAAAACGCCATCCACCACGGGCTTCTTTCCGATTGCGTCGTCCTTCCCGGAGAATCCCTCGATACCTTCGCCGAGGTGCTCGCCCAGCATGTCGATCGCTTCGCTCCCGCCGATGGTGTCGAATTGGGAATGATCGAGGAAATGGCCGCCGCCTATTGGCGGCTCCGTCGCTCCTGGGCTATCGAAAACGCTTTGCTCGCCGGCGCCCTAGCCGCCCAACCCCCGGGTGATGATGTCGTTCGCATCTCCGCCGCCTTCCGTCAGCAGGCCGCCTCCGCCGAGTTGGCCCTCCTTCACCGCTACGAAACCCGCCTTCACCTCATGTATCAGCGCGCCCTTCACAACATCCTCTTGCTGCGCGTCGCTGGGATGCCAAACGAACCCAATCCCATTTCCGAACACTGCGCCGATTCCCCGCTCCCATTGTTGCCCGCCGGTGATCCTTGACCGGCGTTCCGGCCGCACCCTGATGGCTGGCGCAGCACCTCCCCGTAGCTTATAATTTCCAGTGTCGTGATCACCTGGAAGCATCCGCTATTGTTCGCATTCGCGTGGGCGGCTGCCGCGCCGGGGCAGGTTGTGCAGCTCCGCCACTGGTCGGGCCAGGGCGTTGCTCCGGTCTATGAAGGCTACGATGTCAATCCCGACGGCAGCTTCAATATGTGGTTCGGCTACATGAACCGCAATTACGAAGAGACGCTCGATCTCCCGGTCGGCCCCGATAACCGGTTCGATCCCGGCGGCGATCGCGGTCAGCCCACCCATTTCGAGATCCGCCGCCATAAAGATGTATTTAAAGTGGTTCTCCCCAAGGATTGGGGCGACCAGAAACTGGTTTGGACGCTCACCGCGCACGGCCAGACCGAGCAGGTCGCCGGCTCGCTCAAGCCTGTCTGGATGATTGACCGCAACCGCGCCACCCGCGGCGGCAATAGCGAGCAGATTGATTCCAATAAGCCGCCGGTCGTCACCGTTGAACCGCATGAGCAGACCCTCAGCCGGCCCGGCCCGCTGTCCCTAACGCTATCGGCGGCCGATGACGGCCTCCCCGTCCGCGCCGGCAAGCCTGTCGGCATGACCGCCGATTGGACCAAGTACCGCGGTCCCGGCGCGGTCAGTTTCAATCCCGCGCGCATCAAGCTGGAAGAGGGCCGCGCCTCCGTCATCGCGAATTTCAGCGAGCCCGGCGAATACGTCCTGCAAGTCGTCGTCGATGACGGCTCCGGCGAACTCGCCGGTAATTTCGGATACCACTGTTGTTGGACCAATGCCCAGGTGAAGGTCACCGTCAAAGGAGGCGCTCAATGAGAACGTGCCCTGCTGCCCTCGGTTTCTCCGTTCTGGTCCTCGGCGGTGTCGCCGCGCACGCTGCCGCGCTTGACACCTCCGTCACCTTCAGCAAGGACGTGGCGCCCATCTTTCAGAAGAGTTGCCAGTCCTGCCACCATCCCGGAACCATGGCGCCCATGTCCCTCATGACATATCAGGAGGCGCGCCCCTGGGCCCGTTCCATCAAGCAGCGCGTGGTCCTGCGTGACATGCCGCCCTGGCACCTCGATAAGACTGCCGGTATCCGCCATTACAAAAATGACCGCTCGTTGAGCGATATCGAGATCGCCACCATCTCCCGTTGGGTCGATAGCGGCGCGCCCGAAGGCAATCCCAAGGACCTGCCGCCGTCCCTCACCTTCCCGCCCGACAGCCAATGGTTCATCGGCAAGCCCGACCTGCTTGTCACCACCGACAAAGACTTCGTCATGTACCCCAATGGTCCGGACTGGTGGATCGATCAGTTCGCCGAGACCCGGCTTACCGAAGACCGCTGGATCAAGGCCATGGAGGTCAAGCCGAGCAATCCTAAAATCGTGCATCACGCCGTGGTCTACGTGATTGAGCCCGACGCCCCTGCCGGAACGCCCGCCACCGGCGTGCAGCTTCACGAATATGCCGTCGGCAAATACGGTGACATCTTCGCCGAAAACACCGGCCGCCTGCTGAAGGCCGGCACGCGCCTGCGTTTCGATATGCACTACTTTGCCGTCGGCTCCGAGCAGCACAACAAGACCACCATCGCTTTCAAGTTCTATCCCAAGGGCGAGGTCCCGAAATACCAGGTGCGTTCCTATGCCATCCGAAACTTGCCGAATGACGAGTTGGAGATTCCTCCCAACACGGTGGTGCGCACCGATGGCTACTTCCGTCTTCCCCGCAGCGCGCGCATCGATGCCTTCCAGCCGCACATGCACATGCGCGGCAAGGCCATGACTCTCGAAGCCATCAACCTCGATAACACCACCACCCTGCTCAGCTCGGTCGATCACTTCAATTTCAACTGGCACATCAACTATATCTACGCCGATGACGAAGCTCCGCTCCTGCCTGCCGGCACGGTCCTGCACATGATTGCCATCCACGACAACACCACCGCCAACCCGCGCAATCCGGATCCCTCCGTCTGGGCCGGCTTCGGCGAGCGCAGCGTCGACGACATGGTGCAGATGTGGCTGAATATCGTGTATCTGGACGACGCCGAATTCGGCCGCCTGGTGGAAGCGCGCAAAATCCGGCGGTAACGCCGGCATTCGTCGGGCGCGCGAACCCTCTTACAATGAGGGCATGTTCAAAGCAGGATTCCTTTCGCTCGCTCTTTTGTCCGGGCTGCATGCCGAAGTGTTTTCCCTGACCTTGCGGCAGGCGGTCGGCACCGCGCTCAAGCAAAATCCCGACATTACCCTTTCCCGGATGGACGAAGACAAGGCGCGTCAGGCGGTACGCGTCGCGCGCGATCCGTTTTCCCCCCGTTTCGTAGTCGGCAGCGGGCTCGCCTACACCAATGGCTTCCCCATGAGCCTGGAAGGATCCGCTCCGAGTATCTTTCAGGCCAACGTCACGCAATTCCTGTTCAACCGGCAGCAAAGCTATATGGTGGCGCAGACGCGCGAGAACGCCCGCGCCGCGCAAATCGGCACAGCCTCCAAGCAGGAGGAAGTCGTGTACCGGACCACAACTCTCTATTTGGATGCCGAGCGCGCCGCGCGCGTCGGCGATCTGGCGCGCAAGGACGCAGCCAGCCTCCAGACCGTGCTCGAAGCCGTGCAAGCCCAGGTGCGCGAAGGGCGTGCGCTGCCGCTCGCCGAAAAGCAGGCAAATCTCAATCTGGCGCGCGCCCGCGAAGTGGCCGGCGATCTGGCCGCCGATCAGGAGACCGCCGAGACCGCGCTTGCCATGGCGCTCGGCTACACCGCCCAGGATCGCGTTCGCGCCACTGCGGATGATCACGCCCCGCCGGCGGTGCCCGACTCGGTAGAGGACGTGATCCGCCGAGCGCTCGCCTCCAGCAGCGAACTGCGCCGCCTCGAATCGCAGATCGCCGCCAAGACCCTGGAGATACGCGGCGCACAGGCCGCCCGGCTGCCGCGCGTCGATCTGGTGGCCCAATATTCGATGCTCAGCAAGATCAATAACTACGAGCAGTTCTTTCAGCGCTTCCAGCGCAACAACGTCGAGATCGGGGCCTCCTTTCAACTGCCGCTGCTCACCGGTCCGGGCCTTTCCGCCCAGATGGCCCAGGCTCAAATCGACATCAATCGGTTGCGCGCCGAACTGGCCTCCACGCGGAACCGGATCGCCAGCGATATCCAGCAGTCTTTTCGCGACCTGAACAAGACGGATTCAGCGGCCGAAGTGGCGCGTCTGGACCTGGATGTCGCCCGCGACCAAACCTCAGTCCTGTTGTCCCAGATGCAGGAGGGGCGGGCGACCCTGCGCCAGGTGGAAGAGGCCCGGGTGGCCGAGAACGGTAAATGGATGGCTTTTTACGATGCGCAATCCAACGCCGAACGCGCCCGGTGGAATTTGCTACGCCTGAGTGGAAACCTGCTGGCTGCCCTGACGCCTAAGCCTTAAAGTCTGCCCACCCGCAGCCGATAAGGCCCGCAGAAGTTCCAGGACCGCTGGAACCGCCCTGGTACTGACGCACACAAGCGCCGATTGGGGGTTTGCCGCTTCAAGGGTAAACTCCATAAGGGCCATTGTATTGCTAGGGCTCGTGACGGAGGGCGTGCTTGATCGTTTTGTTATTTGGTCCACCCGGATGCGGCAAAGGAACCCAGGCCGCTTTGCTTAGCCAGTGGTGCGGCATTCCGGCCATCTCCACCGGTGAGATGTTTCGAGCCGAATGCCAGGCTGGCACTGACTTGGGCCGTCGGGCCTCGGCAGTCATGGCGGCCGGCGGCTTGGTCGGCGATGAAATCGTCAATGAAATGGTCGCGCGCCGCATTGACCGCGGCGATTGCGCGCGCGGTTTCCTGCTGGACGGTTATCCGCGCACTGTCGCTCAGGCGCGCTACTTCACCCAGTTGCTGGGGAACCGGGGCCTTCCCGAGCCCATGGTGATTCACCTGGCTATTCGCGACGATGTCCTGCTGCTGCGGCTCACAGCCCGCCGCCAGTGTCCCATGTGCAAGCGGATCTACAACCTGCTCTCGCAGCCGCCTCGCAGTCCCGGCCAGTGCGATCAGGATGGTGTCGCCCTACTCACGCGCGAGGACGACCGGGAGGAAGTGATTCGTCGGCGCCTGGCCGCCTACCAGGCGCAGACCGGTCCGGTGCTGGCTTGGTACGGTTCGTCGTTCGTGCGCCGTATCGATGCCGACCAGTCCCCCGAGCAGGTCTCCGCCGCCATTCGCCGCCTTCTGAAGGTAAGAGCTCCCGTGCTCGCCGCCCGGTGACACGACTCTCCGATTT
This sequence comes from Bryobacteraceae bacterium, assembly GCA_035295805.1. Classification (GTDB taxonomy): domain Bacteria; phylum Acidobacteriota; class Terriglobia; order Bryobacterales; family Bryobacteraceae; genus PSRJ01. Next base: position 6,987 of record DATGII010000155.1, read on the forward strand.
CGCCCACTGAGGTTTGCTGGCACACCTTGCGGCTCTTCTGACGCGACTGACGCGTGAGCTGCGCCCGGCTCGAACTGGAAGACGGCAGGGTCTGAGTGCGCGAGGCGCCTGCAACGGGCAACGCGCGCGCAGCGTCTCAATCAGTAGGCGCCCCCGGTTGCCGCCGGTGTCTGAGAAGAAACGCAAGGTGCTGCTTTGCCAGCCGCCCGCTAAGGCAGCCGGGCGCCGGTCTCAGCCGCGAGCAGGCAGGCCTGCCGGAAACCGCTACAATGTCAGCGTGATCTGTAGAGTTCTATACACGTGGGGCCGCCGCGGCGCGTTTCTCACATTGCTGAGTTGCCCCTTCGTTGGCGCGCAGGGGCAGTGGCTGAATTATCGGGATCCCAAGACGCCGCGAAACCGCGACGGCAAACCGAATCTGGCTGCGCCGGCGCCGCGGACACGCGAAGGCCGGCCGGACCTTTCCGGAGTCTGGCACGTGCAGCCTACTCCACTTGCGGAAATGAAGCGCCTTTTCGGCAAGGACGTGGACCAGATCGAGGTGCCCGGCATGGAGACCGACACCATTTCGAAGTACGCGATCAACATTCTGCTCGATTTCCAACCCGAAGCCTCGCCCCTGCGCCCCGAAGCAGCGGCGATTATGCGGAAACGCGCCGGGACTCGATTCCCTCCAAATCCTGCCTGCCGATCGGCATTCCGCTCGACACGATGGTTTCCGAAGTCAGCAAGATCGTACAAACGCCCGGCGTCATCCTTGTCATGCTCGAGAACGACAGCGCAGTGCGGCAGATTTACACCGATGGCCGCAAACTCCCCGCGGATAATTCGCCGTCCTGGTTCGGTTACTCGGTAGGCAAATGGGAAGCGGATACGCTCGTCGTTGATACAGTCGGATTCAACGATAAATCGTGGCTGGATGTAATTGGTCATCCCCACAGCGAGGCTATGCACCTGACGGAGCGCTACCGCCGCCGGGATTTCGGCCATATGGACGTGGAAACCACCATTGACGATCCGGTGATGTACACGCGCCCATTCACGGTAAAGGTGACGCACGAATTGCAGCCCGATTCCGACATACTCGAATACATCTGCGCGGAAAACGAGAAGGACAACAGCCACATCAAAAACTGAGGGAGCGGACTGAATCAGTTGTCCAAGCGGTAATGGGGAGGCAGGCGTGGCCCGCCGCCTCCCCACCTTCCGTCTAGCGCGCCTGAAGCGACATGATGTAGTCTTTTAGATTCGCGACGCGCAACTGGACCATGGCTTGGGCGTTCGGGTCCAGGCTGCGGAATAAGGCGCCCCACACGGGCATATCGCGATTGCCGTGCGCGGCAACTTCGTCGGCGCCGGTGATGAAGTTCATCACCCGCACTTCGGGGAATTCGCCGTTATTCTTCCGCGCTAACTGGGTCAGGTCGGCGGGCCGTTTCTTGAGCGCCTCGGCTGCCGGACCGTCGCCTTTGGCCGCGACGCCATGACAGACGGCGCAGTACTCGCGGAACATCGCCTGGCCGGAGTTGGCCGGAGTCGGTTGGACCGGAACCTTCCTGATCTCTTGTGCGAAAAGGGCCCCGCCGATCAGGAGCATGAGAGAAACTGCTTTAACCATGCGTATACCTCCCTTGCGAGCCCCACGGATAACTCCCCGGTGGTGGGGAGTCCGTCAGACGGCTCTCGCTGAATCAAAGCACTCACGGGTCCAAAAGATAGGCGCATGGAAATAAAGGGTCAATCAGATAATCATGACCCCATTGGGTGTATTAACCCAAGCCGACGGCGCCAGGACCCACCAGATGTTTGACTTACGCGCGGCCCGCGTTAACCGGGAGTGGCGCGCCGATGCGGATCGCGATGGTCGCGGCCCTTCGAAGCCGTCCTCGTTTGCGGGGGACCGCGCTGGCAGGACCTCTATTTGGCAGGGACCGCCACGGCGAGATCGCAATCGTCACGCCCGATTGCGTCGGCAGACCGTCAATGGGAGCTTGAATCGCGACGTGTCCCGCGGCCGGCAGCATGTTCGGTGCCAGAAGAGGCGTGGTCGCGCCTAGCCTCCGGCGCGGGCCGGCAATTGCTCCAGCTTTCCTTCCTCGCCAAAAAATCAGGGTAGGCTGATTAGGCCTACCCTGGAGGAGTCCGCAGGTTAGAGAGTGTCAAATTAGTCGAGACGCCAACTAGCTGCAGCCGCTGGTACCGCCGCAGTTGCCGCATTTGTAGCAACTGCCGTTGCGGGTCATGATGCTGCCGCATTCGGCGCAGAGCGGCGCGTCCATAACCGCCGCGCTGGAGAACGGAAGCGCCTGCTGCGGGTCGGGTTCGGTCGGCCGCAGCGTCGGCGTTTCGCCGGCTTCGGTCACGGCGTATTCTTCGCCGACGAATTTCGCGCCGAGCCAACGGAAGATGTAATCGATGATCGACTTGGCGTAGGGGATCTGCTGATTGCCCGTCCAGCCGCTGGGCTCGAAACGCACGTGCGCGAATTTGTCCACCAGGAACTTGATGGGGACGCCGTATTGCAGATTGAAACTGATCGCGGTGGCGAGCGTGTCCATCAGGCCCGAAATCGTCGACCCTTCCTTGGCCATCGTGATGAAGATCTCGCCCGGCAGGCCGTCTTCATACATGCCGACCGTGATGTACCCTTCGTGTCCGCCAATCGAGAATTTGTGCGTAATGGAGCGGCGCTCGTCGGGCAGCTTGCGGCGCACCGGGCGGTAGACGATTTTTTCAACGGGAGCAGCGGTGGTGGCGACCGCAGTCTGCTTCTTTTCGCCTTTGCCGGAACCGGAGCTGAGCGGCTGCACCTTTTTGGAATTGTCGCGGTAGATGGCGACTGCCTTCAGGCCGAGCTTCCAGCTCTCGGTGTAGGCGTTCATGACCTCTTCCACCGTGGATTCCTCGGGCATGTTGATGGTTTTGGAAATCGCGCCGGAGATGAACGGCTGCACGGCGGCCATCATGCGCACGTGGCCCATGTAGTGGATGGACCGGGTGCCGTTCTGCGGGCGGAAGCTGCAATCGAAAACGGCCAGGTGCTCGGGTTTCAGATCGGGAGCGCCTTCGATGGTGCCGGTGGAATCGATGTGGCTGACGATCTTCTCGACCTGCTCGGGCGAGTAGCCGAGCTTGATGAGCGCGGCCGGAACGGTGTTATTGACGATTTTGATGACGCCGCCGCCAACGAGCTTCTTATATTTAATGAGCGCGAGATCGGGCTCGATGCCGGTGGTATCGCAATCCATCATGAAGCCGATGGTGCCGGTGGGAGCGATGACGGTGACCTGCGCGTTGCGGTAGCCGTGCCGGCGGCCGGAATCGTAAGCGTCATCCCAGCACTGCTGCGCGCCATGGAAAAGGGCGGTGGGCAGGTTGTGGCGGTTGAGGCGGCCGGCGGCGTCGCGATGCATTCGGATGACATCGAGGAACGGCTGCTCGTTGACCATATAGCCGGGGAACGGACCGGTAGATTCAGCGATGCGGGAGCTGGTGAGGTACGCCTGGCCGCACATAACGGCGGTGATAGCGCCGGCGAATTCCCGGCCCTGGTCGCTGTCATAGGGCACGCCCATCGACATCAAGAGCGCGCCGAGGTTGGCGAAGCCGAGGCCGAGCGGGCGGAAGTTGTGCGAGTTCTCGGCGATCTTCTCCGTCGGGTAGCTGGCGTTGTCGACGATGATTTCCTGCGCCACGATCATGGTGTCGACGGCGTGGCGGAAGGCTTCGACATCGAACTGGCTATCGGGGCCCACGAACTTCATGAGGTTCAGGGACGACAGGTTGCAGGCCGAATCGTCGAGGAACATGTATTCCGAGCAGGGATTCGAGGCGTTGATGCGCGCCGTGTTCTTGCAGGGGTGCCAGCGATTGACGGTTGTGTCGAACTGCATGCCGGGGTCGCCGCATTGATGCGTGGCGTCGGCGATCTGGCGCATCAGGTCGCGAGCCTTGTAGCGGTTCACCGGCTGGCTGCCGGCTACCGCGCGGGTCCACCATTCGCCGTCGTTCGTCACGGCCTGCATGAATTCGTCGGTGGCGCGCA
>DATGII010000156.1:0-3166 GCA_035295805.1 Bryobacteraceae bacterium
GCAGATCGGACCGGCTCTCGCGGCGCAGGGCACGAGCCCGCGTCCAGGCGGCAACCAGCGCGGCCAATACCGGCAGCCACGTCCAGCGGCTGTACAGAGCGGCCAGCAAAATCGCCTGTAGGATTGGCCCCAGGGTGAGGAGGCCGAAAAACCGGAGCGCCAGAATCCAGCCCGGAGTCTTGCCGGGCAGCCGCGAGCAGGTGAAGGGCAGTTTGTTCCAGGAGGAGAACAACCATTCGTAGGCCAGTATGCCGGCCGAGCCCAGCAAGGCGATTTCGACAAGCCCGCGCCAGCCGACCCAGATTAGTTCCAGCGACAGCGGCGCAACAAAGAGCAGCGCGGCCCAGAAGAGCACGAGTCGATCGACCGCCTCCAGCCACGCGGCCCGGCCTTCACTTTCCGTGAGCTGAAACAGCCAGTTGGCTTTCAGTTCGGTCGGAAGCGAGAACAGATGGCGTGCGCCGATCAATAAGAACAACATGCCGATCGAGTGGAAATAGAGAAAACCAGCGGCGACTCTGCGATCGGCCGCCACCAGATTTGCCATCCCGAGCAGGCCACTGAGCACAACGGCGAGACCCAAGCCGCCATAACCCATCAGGATCATGCGGTGATGACTGCTGCGTCCCAACGTCTGCAGCATGAACCCAATCACGGCGTGCTGGCGCGGTTCTGGCAGAACCCAGGCGAGCCATCGGTCCGCGCGGCGATTTTTCGTGGGATTGGATCGACCCTCCATCAACAGCCTGCGGTGCCGCTGATAACTGATCAGATAGGTGAGGAGGGCGAATGCGGCCGCTATGAGGAGAGCAAACCCGGCGCGATGCGCGAGGGCGTGCATGGCGGGATCGGGATCTCCCGATTGGGTCTGGCATAATCCCAGGAACCAAACGGGCGGCAGCCAGTGCGACCATTCCGGCCGGAGCACCGTATCCGTGAATTGTGGCTGAATCGAAAAGCTCAGAACGCAGAGGCCGAGCATAATTGCCACCAGTAGACCTTGCACGCAGCCGCTGATGCGGCCGAACGCGCGCGGGCGCAGCACGTTGAGGAGGACGCCTTGCAATGCCACCAACCCGAAAAAGAAAAACGCGCAAGCCGCCAAAGAGGCCAGCGTGTAAGCTTTCACGCGCGGGCCCGGGAAGGCCCAGCGGCCGCCGGTGAGCGCCGGGAAACCCGCGCTGGGAATCGCATTGATCGCGATCAGGGCGCCGGCTGCCACGATCAAGAGCGCCAGCAGCTTCGCCAGAAAGATCTGCCGCGCGCGTAGCGGCAGCGAGCCGAGTGCGCGATAGTCGCGGAGGTCCGGGAACAACGCCTGCCATTTGAATGCCGTCAGCAGCCCGATGAGCGACATCATCAGAGTGATCAGCCACAATTCGTCGGCGCGGAGGGCCTCCCGGTACGGTCCCGCCACCGGGAGGGTGGAGAGCACCGCGTATTTGTGCCGCAGCGGTCCGATCAGTACCTGAAACCACGGCAAACATACCGAGACTACGGCGATCAGCGCCGCGCTCGTTTGGCCGGGCGTCGTAACCAGGTCGCTATCAAAGAACCGCAGCAGAAAATGGCGCAGCAATTCGAACTGAGCACCGTGAGTTTCGCGCAGCCACTCACGCATTTCTCTACTCCTGGCGCAGGGTGACGATCGGATCGATGCGCAGCGACCGGCGCGCCGGCACGTAGCAGGCAATCAGGGCAAGCACGGCCAGCATCGCCGGTGCTCCGAAGATCACGGCAGGATCCGAGGTGCTGGTGGACGTAATCTGCCCGGCGGTGGCATTGAAGGCGGCCAGCGCGCGGGAAATCGCCCACGCCGCGGCGCCGCCGAGAGCCATTCCGGCCGCGATCAAGATGGCGCCGTCTTTCATGACCAAGCCGAGCACATCGCGTTTCTGTGCGCCCAGCGCCATGCGGATGCCGATTTCGTGGCGCCGATGGGTGACCGCATACGCAGTGACTCCGGCGAGCCCGACCGCCGCCAGGATCAAACCGAAGACCCACATGAAACCGTAGCTCCACGAAGCCACGTGCAGCGGGGTCATGAAACGGTAGATCTGGTCCTGCATGCTGCGCGCGTCGAATGGCGTGAGGCGCGAGTCGAGAGTGGCAAGCTCCCGTTGCACCGCGGTAAGCGCATCGGTCCCGGGAGCCGCGCGTACGATCAGCGTGATTCCGGAGAGCAGCGGCTGCCGGTAGTCGCCCGGCGAGAGCGGAAAGTAAATTGTCGGCCGCGGCTTCTGCACCGTCAGCCCTTCGGCGACATCGCGGACCACGCCCATCACTTCGAAGACGCGGCGGCCGCCTGCCAAAGCGCTGGGCCGCTCGCCGGCCGTCCATGGCAGCGTGGCAAGTGGCGGCGGGCCGGGCGGGGCGTCACCGATTTCAAAAGTGCGCCCGACCGGATCCTGCGCGGGCCAGAACTGGCGGGCCAGCGCTTCGCTGACGATCACCTTCCCGGGCTCGGTCTCATCCTCTTTGCGAAAGCCGCGCCCGCGAAGGATAGGGATGCCCGTGGTTACAAAATAATCGCGCCCGACTACATGCTTGAGTGCGTTCAGCCCGGCGCGATCGCCGGGCCGCAAGATGCGGAGGGGGCTGCCCGGCATCGAAACCGGAACGGACTGCGTCAGCGTTGCGGACGTAATCGCGGAAAGCGCCTTAACCCGCTCCAGCAGTTTCTCCAGCAGCGCCGCGGATTGCTCCGCCGAATATCCGTCGCGAACGGGATCGAGCGAAACCAGGTACAGATTCCTCAGATCGAATCCCGCCTGCACCCCAAGCGTTGTCTGGATTCCGAACGAAGAGAAACCGAGCACCGTCAGAAGCGTCAAAGTTCCGGCAACCTGCGAGACGATCAGCAGGTTGCGCAGGCTCAACCGCCGATGCCGCCGCACCAGCACCGTGCCGCCTTCCTTCAGCGCGGGCAGCAGATCGGTGCGGGTGGCCTGGAGCGCGGGCGCGAGGCCGAACGCCAGGCCGGTGAACACCATCAAGGCGATGGCCCAGAGCAGCACGCGGCCGTCAGGCTGAAAATCGTAGCCGACCGGCATCGGAAACGGCATGCGCAGCCGCGACATCGCATGCATCAACCAACCGGCGGCGAGAAAGCCCAGCGTGGCGGCCGCCGCCGCAACGATCATGCTCTCCGTCAATAACTGCCGGA
>DATGII010000157.1:0-64163 GCA_035295805.1 Bryobacteraceae bacterium
CTCCTTGCTTCTCAAGCGCCGGACGCGAAACGACCCCTGGCGCCATAGTTCATCCTATTGTAAATCGGTCGGCGTGAACCGCGCGATTGGTCCGTTCCAGCCGGCCACCGGCCTAGCGGCCGTAGACGCGCATTTCCTTGCCGTCGGCCAGGACCACGTGCTCGAGCCTGACGATCTTCTCACCGTTGGCGTACTGATAGCCCACACCAGTGATTACGTCGCCCGGCTTCACCGTCGTCTTGGTCCAGCCATTGGCAGTCATCCGGTTAATGGCGGGACCGCCGACCTTCCATTTCTCGCTCCGGCCGTCATTGCTCTGCACCTCGAGGGTGATCATCGGGTGCGGATTGGCCCAATCGAACTCGGTCACCGTGCCCTTTACCGTCACCAGCCGATCCATGTTTACGGGCCAGGAATGGTGCGCCGAAACAGGCACTGCGGCAGAGACCAATGCCAGCATGACCAATGCGGGAATACCCAAGACCTTCATCGCGGCTCTCCTCCTTTGCTGCAATTTTATCAGGCTGAACTCCGGGAATCAGACCGGCGCCCGTTATGATAGACTCGGCGTCATTCAGGAGTGCCGATGAGACGTTCCGCGTTGATTTTCGCCCTGATTCTCGCCGCCGCCGTGGCGGCGCTGCCCGCATCTATCCAAACCGCCAAACCCGAACAGAATGGCTTCTCGTCGGAGCGTCTGGCGCGCATTCACGAAATGGTTCAGCGGCACATCGACGACCACGATATCTCCGGCGCGGTGACTCTGGTTGCCCGCAACGGCAAAGTGGTGCATTTCGAAGCCCATGGGCTGGCGGACATCGAAACCAAAAAGCCCATGTCCAAAGACTCGCTGTTCTGGATCATGTCGATGACCAAGCCGGTCGTGGGCACGGCGGTGCTCATGATGATGGAAGAAGGCAAGCTGCGCCTGACCGATCCCATTTCGAAGTTCATTCCGGAATTCAAAGGCATGAAGGTCGCGGTGATCGAGGAGCCGGCTCCGGGCGCGCGCGCACCCGCTCGGGCGACGCCCCCCGCGTTCTACACCATCCCCGCGGCGCGGGAGATCACGGTTCAGGATCTGCTTACGCACGTATCGGGCCTCAATAGCGGCGGTCCGGCCAGCAGCGCGGAAGTGGCCAAGATCGCGCTCAAAGCCGGTGAGAGCCTCGCCGATTACATCCCGCGGTTGGGCACGACTCCGCTCGATTTTCAGCCGGGCACGCGCTGGCAGTACAGCGCGACCGCGGCCTTCGACACCCTCGAGCGGGTTGTCGAAGTGGTTTCCGGCGAGCCCTTCGATCGCTTTGCCCGCGAGCGCATATTCGATCCGCTCGCCATGAAAGACACGGGCTACCGGCCGTCAACGGAGCAGCTTTCTCGAATTGCCACGCAGTACCGCGGCGCCAATGGCGCGCTCGCCAGGGTAGATAGTAAAGCGATCTGGTTGAACAGCCCCACCTATTTATCCGGCGGCGGTGGACTCGAGAGCAGTGCCGGGGATTACCTGCAGTTCGCTCAAATGCTGGCCAACCGCGGCGAGTTGAACGGCAGGCGCCTGCTGGGACCGAAAACGGTTGAGCTGATGTCGTCTGTGTTCGTACCCGACACGCTCCCCGGCCGCGCCAAAGGCCGCGGATTCGGATTAAGCGTGCAGGTCATCAGCGACCACATCGCGGCCAACACCGCCATTTCCAATGGCAGCTTCGGTTGGGACGGCGCATTCGGCACGCATTTCTGGGTCGACCCCAAAGAGAAAGTCGTCGGGCTGTTCATGATCCAGGCGGCTGGCCCGAACCGCTCCATGAACCCGGATTTTGAAACCGCGGTAATGCAGGCGCTCGTGGAACCCGCCGGCGACCACAACTGAAAGTTTTTTCTGCGTTATCCGTTTTCGACCCGCGCTTTGATATCCGCGTAGGCCGCCGCGATCAGTCTGCGGAGCGCCGCGGCATCTATCTCCGTCCGCGGCTTCAGCTTCACGTGCCGCATGAACTTGCCGCTGCCTTGCAGCAGGCGGGCCGGATCCGGCAGCGCCGCCCCGTGAAAGAACCCCACGTTGACATGCGCCGTAAATACATTCACGTAGCCGAACGGCGCGTCTCCCAAGCAGGCAGTTGGACAGCCGTCATGCAAAAGTTCCCGGACTTCGTCGCCGCATTTTCTCATCAGCTCAAACCACTGATGCGCCATGGCTCCCAATTCCCCGGCATGCTCTTTCATCCACGCGTCGATCGCGGGATCCCTCTCGACCCCGCCGTTAAATCGCAGCAAGTCCGTTCGCATCTCGTCGTTTCAATCTGTTATAACCCCGCGGGGCAGGCTGCCGGCCCGCGGTCGACTTTGCCGGGAGAGCCACTCTGCTTATACCGGCTTCCCGCCCGCTCTTGCGGCTGGTCTTGCGGCGCGAGTGAGCCAGTCTTCAAACCGCGTCGCGCCGAGCCGCGCGTCCTCTTCCGGCAGTAGCGTCCTCTCGCTCACCGGGATGCCGTAGTATCGCCCGTGCGGGTCGGCGATCACCTCGCGCAGGTCGTGAAGCGCCGCCAGTGCCCGCCGGGCGAGTTCATCCAGACGAAACTTTTCCGGTCCCCCGATTTCAATCGTGCGCTTCACGGGTGAGCCCGTTGCAATTTTGGCCAGCGCCGTGGCTACATCCTCGGCAGCCATCGGCTGGATCAGCACGGGAGGCAGGCGTACCTGGTTGCCGTCGGTCGAAAAATCGGCGATCGGTTTGACGAACTCGAAGAACTGCGTCGCGCGGACGATCGTGTACGGCATCGGCGAAGCCTTGATCAGGTTCTCCTGGGCGAACTTGGCGCGGAAGAACCCGCTTTCCAGCAGACGCTCTGTTCCGACCACTGACAGCGCGATGAAATGTCCGACGCTCGCAGTCGCTCCCGCCGCGAGGAGATTCCGGGTGGATGTCTCGAAGAACTGCAGCACGGCCGCGTCTTCCCAGGAAGGGGAGTTGGTGACATCGACCACCGCCGAAGCTCCCTTCAGCGCATTTGCGAGTCCCTCGCCGGTAATGCTGTTTACCCCCGAACTGGGAGCCGCGGCGATGGCTTCGTGTCCATGCTGACCAAGTTTTTGGACAAGCTTGGAGCCGATAAGCCCCGTGCCGCCAATAACTGCGATTTTCATGATTGCTCCTTTCCTTCCGCCGCTCCGATCGCCGACGTGCGACAGTTCGGCTCTCCCCTCACGATATCGCGGCCGGTTCGATCCCGAGACGCAGTTCTTTCACGCAACGCCGAACGGTGTGAACGTTGACACCAGGGAAGTGGTGTTCGGGCGGTCCGGCCGGCCCGTGGCCGGCGCGCCACCGCCGCCGCTAATGCGAAAAAGTCTACGGGTGCAGAGGGAGCGTGGCTTTCCCGGCCGCGCCGGCGTAGATCAGTTCCAGCGAGCGAATGTTCTTCAGGTTGCCGCCGTAGGGAAAGTACAGCAAGCCGTCCTGCGGCAGCAAGCGGTCGCCATCGGCCAGCGCCGCTTTCCTCACGCGCTGAGCCCAGGCGCGGCGCAGTTCGGCGGGCGGACGCGGCGGTTCTTTGCTGGTGTCGTTGCCGCCCCCGCCGCCTCCGCCGCCTGAGAGAAGACCGCCGCCGCCCTTTTCCGGTTTTTCCGGCGGCGTCCACTCGGGGTCTTTCACCGACGTCCCGACGCGCTCGTACGGCTCGCCCGGTGTCGCATTCTTCTTACCGTTGATGCGCAGGGAAAAATCGTTGAACGAGATCGGCAGGCGCGTTCCCGCCGGTCCGAAGAATGCCACTTCCACCACGACGTACGAGTCGCTGGAAAGCGGCCCATCCGCGGTGGGGACGCCGTGACCCGCGAACTCCGCGGCCAGCGTGATTGCTCCCACTTTCGCTTGCGCCGGATAATCGGACGGCGCGCTTCGCGGCGGGAGCCCTTGTGGTTCATTGATCGTCCCGCCCACAGGCTGAATGGGGACGGACTCGGCTGGCGGGGCGCTCGGCGTTTGCGCGCACAGACAAAGCGCCACTACCCCGAGAGATATGGTTCGGAAAGACACAATCAACCGCATTTCAAAAACACGGTACCACCTTTGCGGGGAGATCCGCCGCCCGGCCTCAGTGCCCGTCGGCCTTCATCTTGCGCGCAATCAGAAACGCAAGTTCCAGCGCCTGCTCGTAATTGAGCCGTGGATCGACTTCGGATTCGTAAGCGCGCGTCAGATCTTCTTCGCTTTGCCCGCGCGCCCCGCCGACGCACTCGGTCACATCCTCGCCCGTCAGCTCCACATGCACGCCGCCGAGGCGCTGGCCATAGGCGCGGTGGATCTCGAACGCCTGCTCCACTTCCGAATAGATATCGGCGAACTGGCGGGTCTTGATTCCCGTCGCAGTCAGTTTGGTATTGCCATGCATGGGGTCGCACACCCACACCACGGCGCCGCCTGCCTTGGTGACCGCCTCGATCAGGCCTGGCAGTTCCTCCTCGATCCGCCGCGCGCCGAAACGGTGGATGAACGTCAAACGGCCGGGCCTCCGCTGCGGATCGAGCACATCCAGCCACCGCGCCACCTGCTCGCAGCTCACGCCCGGCCCCAGCTTGATGCCCACTGGGTTCTCTATGCCCCGCAGATATTCGATGTGCGCGCCATTGGGATCATTGGTGCGCAGCCCCACCCATGGGAAATGGGTCGAAAGATTGAACCACCCGGTGCGCCGCGGCACCGTGCGGGTCTGCGCCTCCTCGCAGGCCAGGTGCAAGGCCTCGTGCGCCGTGAAAAAATCGATGCGATCCGTTTCGCCGGCGCGCACGCCCAGCACGTGCTCCATGAAATTCAGGGATTCGCCGATCATGTAGACCATGTGGTGGTATTCATCGCCCAAGGGCGAATGGCGCACCCAGTCCAGGTCGAAATATTCGGGGTGATGCAGGTCCGCGAAGCCGCCCTTCACCAGCGCGCGAATGAAATTCAGGGTCAAGGCCGCGCGTTCATAGCCGCGCAGCAGCAGCTCCGGATCCGCCGAGCGCGCCTCCGCCGTAAATTCCGGACGATTGACGTTATCGCCTCGGTAGGAAGGCAGCGGCACCCCATTTCGCGTTTCGGTGTCGGCCGAGCGCGGCTTGGCGTATTGTCCGGCAAAGCGCCCGATTCGTACCACTGGCCGTTGCGCGCCCACCACCAGCACCAGGCTCATCTGGATCAGGACTTTCAGCGTGTTGGTAATCCGCGTCGAGGTGCAATCCACAAAGCGCTCGGCGCAATCGCCGCCCTGCAGCACGAAACGCCGCCCCGCCGCGGCTTCGGCCAGTTGCTCGCGCAGTTGGAGCACCTCCCAACTGGTTACCAGCGGTGGCAGCCGGCGCAATTCCTCCAGAACGCGTTCCAGCTGCCGCGCATCGGGGTAGTCCGGTTGCTGCAGCGCGGTCCGGGAGCGCCATGAATGGGGAGTCCAAGTCACGGGTTTTCAGGTTAGCACAGGCACACTTGCGGCCACTTTTGGGCGCTGGCGTGCATCCGATAATTCTAATATGCGTGATTTTCAAAGCTTGTCGGAGCGCGAAATCCTGGCCTTGGCGATCGCGCTGGAAGAGGAAGACGAGCGCGTCTATGCCGATTTCAGCGAAGGGCTGCGCGCCAATTACCCCGCGTCGGCCGCCGTGTTTGACGGCATGCGCGAGCAGGAGTCCGGGCACCGGCGCCGCCTCATCGAACTATACCGCGACAAATTCGGCGATCACATCCCCTTGATTCGCCGCCAGGATGTCCGCGGATTTGTCCACCGGCGGCCGGTCTGGCTGGTTCGGCCGCTGGGCCTCGACGTGGTGCGGAATCAAGCCGGCGCCATGGAAGCCGAGACGCGCCGCTTCTACGAGAAAGCCGCCGCCCGGACCAGCGACGTCCGCATCCGCCAACTCCTCGACGATCTGGCCCAGGAGGAGCGCGGCCATGAAGAGCGTGCCGATGAGTTGGAAAGAACCGAGCTCACCCCCGGAGCCAAACACGCGGAAGATGAAGCCAAACGGCGCCTGTTCGTGCTGCAGATTGTACAACCCGGCTTGGCCGGCCTGATGGATGGTTCCGTATCGACTCTCGCCCCGGTGTTCGCCGCTGCCTTTGCGACTCACAAGCCTTGGGACGCGTTTTTGGTTGGTCTGGCCGCATCGGTCGGCGCCGGCATCAGCATGGGTTTCGCCGAAGCGCTGTCGGACGACGGCAGCCTCACCGGCCGCGGCCACCCGTGGGTGCGCGGCATCATCTGCGGCCTCATGACAGCCCTGGGCGGCATCGGCCACACACTGCCGTTCCTGATCGACAACTTCACCGCCGCCTTTTCCACCGCGATCGCCGTGGTCGTGCTGGAACTCGCCGTCATCACCTGGGTGCGCCACCGCTACATGGAGACGCCTCCTCTCTCGGCGGCCCTCCAGGTGGGCTTAGGCGGGGTCCTGGTATTCGCCACCGGGATCCTCATCGGCAGTTCGTAACGCCGGCAATGCTATCCTGGAGAGAGTCCCCAACACTGGTACACACGTCTTGAAAGTCGGTTTTGTCAGTCTGGGCTGCCCCAAAAACCTGGTCGACAGCGAGGTGATGATGGGTGAACTTGTGGCTCGCGGCCACGAGTTGACCCCGCATCCCGACCAGGCCGAAGTGCTGGTGGTCAATACGTGCAGCTTCATTGATCCAGCCAAAAAAGAATCCGTCGACACCATCCTGGAAATGGCCGAATACAAAAAGATCGGCCGCGCCAGAAAGTTGATCGTGGCCGGCTGCCTGGTCGAGCGTTACCGCGGCGATATCCGCAAGGAAATGCCGGAAGTCGACGCCATCATCGGCACCAACGAGTTGGAGAGGATCGTCGCGCTGTGCGAAGGCAGCGACGCGCCCGCGCCAACGGCCCAGCCGTATCTTTATCACGATCTGACGCCCCGCGTGCTTTCCACGCCCCGGCATTTCGCCTACATCAAAATTGCCGAAGGCTGCGATCACCCATGCACGTTCTGTGTAATCCCGCAGTACCGCGGCGCCTTTCGCAGCCGCCGCTTCGAATCCGTGATTTCCGAAGCTACTCGCCTGTTCCAGCAAGGCGTGCGCGAGATCAACCTGATCGGCCAGGACACCACCTGCTACGGCGAAGATCTCGGTTTGAAAGACGGCCTCGCCGCGCTGCTCGAGCGGCTGGCGCAGATCGAAACACCGCGTGAAAAGTGGATCCGTTTCCTCTACGCCTATCCCAACAAAATCACGCAGAAGCTGCTCGACACGCTCGCGGCCCACCCCGCCCTGGTGAAGTATATCGATATGCCGCTGCAGCACGCCAGCGCGCGCGTTTTGAAGCGCATGAAGCGCGGCGCGTCGGGCGATATTTTTCTCAAACTTCTGGAGCGCATCCGCCGCACAATTCCCGGCGTCGCAATCCGCACCAGCTTCATTGCCGGTTTCCCGGGCGAAACCGCTGCGGACTTCGAGGAGCTCTGCCAGTTTGTGCAAGCCGCGCAGTTCGAGAATCTCGGCGTGTTCGCGTATTCGGATGAAGACACCAGCGCCAGCTTCCGCCTCGACGATAAAGTGGACGGCCGCACGATTCAGAATCGCAAACGGCGCCTGATGGCGCTCCAGCGCAAGATCGCGCGTGCCCGCCATCGCAAGCTGGTAGGCAGCGAGGTCCCGGTGCTGGTGGAAGGACCGTCGCAGGAAACCGATCTGCTCTGGGAAGGGCGCCGGCCAACCCAGGCGCCGGAGATCGACGGCGCCACGTTAATCAACGATTTCGAAGGCGCCGAGCCGCAAGCGGGCGAAATCCGGATGCTGCGCATCACCGAATCGCACGACTACGACGTGGTGGGCACGCTGCTCGCTCCCACCGAACCCCCTCCCCGGTTTGCGCCCGCGCCGCTCATCAACATCAGTCCGGTGCCTGCATGATCCGCTGCCCCATCTGCAAGAAGGAAGTCGCGCCGGGCGCGCCGGAATTTCCCTTTTGCAGCGAGCGGTGCAAGCTGATCGATCTGGGCAACTGGGCATCCGGCAAGTACGTCATCTCGACTCCGTTGAAACCCGGCGAATTGCCCAGACAAACCGATGACGACTCCGAAGGAGAATAGGCGCGCCGACCTGATCTCCACCTGGTTCGGCTGCGGCTACGCGCCCGCCGCGCCGGGCACCGCTGGCTCGCTCGCCGCCCTGGCGATCGGCATCCTGCTCCATGAAGCAGCAGGGTTCAAATGGTGGGCGTTCCTTCTTCTGAGTGCTCTCGCCTTTGCACCCGCGGTCTGGGCGGCCACCCGCACCGCGCGCGCGCTCGGTGTCAAAGACCCCGGCCTCGTCGTGGTGGATGAGGTGATCGGCCAATGGATCGCGCTCGCCGGAGCACATCCGTTCAACTGGAAAAGTTACGGAGCCGCCTTCCTGCTGTTCCGATTGTTCGATATCTGGAAGCCGGCGCCCGTGCGGCAACTGGAGCAGCTGCCGGAAGGCCTCGGCATCATTGCCGACGATGTAATGGCGGGCTGCTATGCAGCGCTGCTGCTGTGGCTGGGCGGCTACCTGCGCCTTTACTAACTTTCGGAGTTTCGGGGACAGGCTACTAAACTAACCAAACTCTGCCAGCCGTCTCGGGTTGGGATTACGTCGCCTGTCCTCGAAACTCTACCTGCTGACTTGGATACTGGCCCCCGTTCCACCGCCACGACCGGGACGCGCGCCGCCACCGTCAGAGACCAGCTTGACCCACAGGGAACCATCGCCCTTGAAGTACGACGTGTCGCCGGCGCTGCGTAGCGCCTCCAGGCTGTTTTGTTGCGCGCCCGTGGCTGCGCTGCTGTATCCCGGTAATTCGAGGATCACCCATGAGCCCTTGTCCAGCTCCCGTACGCTGATGGCCAGGGACGGCGCTTCGTCCTCCGCCCGGATCTCGGTACCGGCGAGTACCGTGGTGTCCCCGTTGACGGAAAGTTTCTTGCCGTTGCGGGTGAGAACGACCGGTGGAGCGCCTCCAAAGAAACCTCCTCTACCGCCGGCTCCGCCACGGCCTCCAGCAGCGCCAGGACCGCCAGCTACGCCGCCCGCAGCGCCAGGGCCTCCAAATCCACCACGACCGCCGGCGCCTCCTCTACCGCCAAATCCACCACCGGGGGCGCCAATCTGGAGGCGGCCGAAATCACCCTTACACACGGCAGCGTTCCAGTCCGGCTTGATTTGACAGTGTTGCGGATCGTCCGCGATCCCGTTGTCAATCACAATGTACGAATCGCGGACGCCGCCGACCGAGCCGTCGATATCGTGGAACACCGCACCATTCCAGCCGGTAAACCTTCCGAATTCACCGGAGAAGGACCAACGGCGATCCTGCTGCGGCGGGAAATACACCGGCTTGGCATTTTCGAATGTCAGGCCTTCGACATCGTTGTTGGTGCTGATGGGAAAGCTGGTGTACAGCAGGTACGAGATGGCTCCGCTTCTGCGAGTGGCGTTGTCCACGAAATTCACGAACTTGGTGTTGATCACGTGGTGCGTGAAGTCGTAGTATTCGTAGCCCCGGATCGGGTAGTCCGCGTCCGTGCGAGGCATGCTCCGGCCATACGCGATTTCTGCTTCCGTCTTGGGGGTGCCCTTATTGTCCGTTTCGCCCACGAACAGGGAGTCCTCGACTTTCGAGGTATAGTCGCCGTGGTACGGGGCCACGCCGGGATACGCATGAGTGTAGCCGATCCCGCTGTCGGCCAGTTTCAGACCCTGGAACACATGATTCTCGCCGCGCGCCCAGATGGCAGCGCCATTGTTCTTGTAGCTGGTAAAGTCTCTGATCACGCTTTCCAGCCTCGCGCTGTTGGTGTCGCTGGGATCCGTATAGGGCAGATGCGAGTTCCCGCCAAGGTTGAATTTACCCTGGGCATTGGGTCCGCGATCGAACATCAGCCCGTCGACGTCGGAGTGTGCGACGTTGCCGGAAAACTCCCGCAGTTGCATGCGGCGCGGCCAGGTCTTCGCACTGATCTCCGTGCCTTCAAACTTACCCGTTGGATGTTCCGGCAAAGCGATCCAGAAGCCGGTTGCCTCGGAACCCGCGGACACATTCCCGCGGTACGTATTGTCGGGGTTGGTGATCCAGAAGGTGGACGCCGTGTTGTCGGAAGGAATCAACTGGTCGGTGGCATTTTGACCTTCCCCGGAGCCGTTTAAAGCGTTGGTCGGATTACAGGGCCTGGTGGGATTGCACCGGGTCAGCATCCCCAGGTTTCCGATGTACTGGTTCCCGTGTTCCACGCCATCTTCGAGGAAGTAGCAGTGACCGACGTTGTTGTACGCCACATTGTTCTCAACCCGCACATTATTTGTGCCATGCACCGTCACACAGCGGCTGTAGGTGTCGTGAATCGCGGAGTTCTCGATGTATTGCCCCGGCGCATCGCCCACCAGATGCCAATGGATCGGATACCGCGCCAGGTTCTCGTGCTGACCCATCCGAAAGAACTCGACGCCGGAGACTTTCATGGTCGAGCCGGCCATCGCCATCACATGCCCGCCGCTGAATGACTTCTCTGCATCCGCGGAAGCCTGGATCCGGATATTGCGAGTGAGCATACCGACTTCCCCACGCTCATCCACGCCGAAGGTGACTCCGCCGTAGTGCATGTACTCAAGTTTCTGATCGAGCGTGATCTTATTTCCAGAGATACCGGCAATGGTTCGTCGCTCTGCCTGGTGGGGATCGAAATCGGTTGACGCGACAACAATCTGCTCGCCTTTTTTCCAGTCGCCGGGATTCAAGACTTCGATGGTGCTGCTGCCTGCGGCGGCTGTTTTTGCCAGCTTGGTCCAGGAGTTTTTCGCGGTACCGTGCAGGCTCAGGGTTCCGCCCATGAGCATGATCCCGCGGTCGCCCATGGTTTCGATGTCTTCCCCCGGGACGTTATTGGTCAAGGTAATGGTCGCGTGGTGCGTGTGAGGTTTGGCTTCCGTACCAATCTCCAACTCCCCGTGCACCAGGATCCACTCGGTGGTCAGTTCCAGATCTTTCTTATCCGCGAAGCTCAGTTTGCCGTTGATCGTTAAACCGTGCAGCGGCGGGGGACTGACATCGAGGACAACGTCCATGCCCTTCTCAATGGTGACCACGGCGTCTTTGCCCGGCACCTTCTTGTCCGGCCAGGTGGCTGCATCGGACCAGCGCTTCTCCTTGGCCGTCGAAGAAGTGGTTTGCTGAGCCGTAACGACGGCAGATCCGCCTAACAATAAAAAGGCAGGAAACAGCAGCGAAAGGAACAACGGATGATGTTTGCGCATCGTTAAACCTCGGTACCGTGCAACAACTGAAAGCTGACGCCGAGACCTTCATATTATGTTACTTTCTCCGGCGAGATTTCATTGTCGATTTTGCGTCTGAGAATTGGGGCCTGCGGATGCCCTGATCCACTACCGGCAGGCGCAGCGCGGCGTCCTTCACCAGGCGGTCGGGTGATTGGGAGTCGGCGAACCGGAGGTCAGTTGCCGCTGGAGAACTGCCGGCTCTTGTTTAAGAAACAATTACCGACCACCAGCGCCTCGATCTGTGTCGTCATGAAGCAGTGGAACGCGTCTTCCGGAGTGCACACAATGGGCTCATCTTTGACGTTGAAACTGGTGTTCACGAGGACGGGGCAGCCCGTGCGTTGCTTGAAGGCAGAGATCAGCCGATAAAAGAGTGGATTCGTTCCCTCATGAACCGTTTGAATACGCGCGGAAAAATCGACGTGCGTCACGGCTGGAATGTCGGAGCGCTGCACTTTGAGTTTGTCCATTCCCGTGGCCGAGAGTTGCTCCGCGGAAAGGGGGCGCCGCTTGGAATTGGCTACGTTCGTCACAAACAACATGTACGGGCTGTCCTCGTCCATGTCGAACCATTCCGCCAGATCCTCGCGCAGCACGGCCGGAGCAAAGGGACGGAAGGACTCTCTATTCTTCACCTTTAGATTCAGCGTGGATTGCATTGTCGGGGAGCGCGGGTCGGCAAGGATCGAACGATTCCCGAGTGCGCGCGGCCCGAATTCCATTCGACCTTGAAACCAGCCGAGCGCCTGGCCGTCGACCAGAGAGTTGACCGCATTCTGGATCAAATCATCGTCATTCAAGACAGTAAACCGCGCACCGGCCGCCTTCAATCGGTACTCGATTTCCTGCGCAGAAAACGAAGGACCGAGATATCCTCCATTCATCCCGTCGCAGGCCAATGAACCGGTCTTCTTTTGCCCACTATAGAGGTAATGAGCAATGAGTGCCGCTCCGATCGCGCCACCGGCGTCCCCGGCAGCCGGCTGAATCCAAACGCGCCGAAAACGTCCGTCACGCAGAACCTTTCCATTGGCAACGCAGTTCAACGCCACGCCTCCGGCCAGACAAAGATTCGCAGAGCCGGTCTCCGCCGCCAGCGTGCGCGTGATGCGAAGCACGGCTTCTTCGAGCACGGCCTGGATCGAAGCGGCAATGTCCATGTGCTCCTGGGTGATCGGCTCCCGGCTCGAGCGCGCCGGCATACCGAACAGGCGTTCGAACCGTCGATTGGTCATGCGGGATCCGGTGCAGTAATCAAAGTAGGACAAGTCCAGGCGGAAGGAACCGTCCGCTTTGAGGTCGATCAGCCGATCGGCAATGCGTTGCACATACTTTGGCCCGCCGTACGGCGCCAGTCCCATGATTTTGTATTCATCGGAATTGACGGCAAATCCAAGGTAATACGTGAATGCGGAATATAGGAGTCCGAGGGAGTGCGGGAAATTGATTTCAGCAAGCAGTTCGACCCTATCATTCCGCCCGATTCCGAATGTGGTGGTTGCCCACTCCCCAACTCCATCCATCGTTAATATGGCTGCTTCATCGAAGGGAGATGGGAAGAAGGCACTCGCGGCATGGCTTAGATGATGTTCAGAGAACAGCAGCTTCTTCCGCCAGTCAAAGCCGCCGCCCAGCTGAGTGAGTTCTGCAATCAGCTGTCTTTTCTGAAACAGTTTTTGCCGCAACCACAATGGCATAGACATGGAGAACGACTTGATGCCCCTTGGCGCGGTCGCCAGATAGGTCAGCAGCAACCGTTCGAATTTCAGGAACGGCTTGTCGTAAAAGACTATGTAGTCGAGAGCGTCAAGCTTGATCCCGCCTTCATTCAGGCATGATTGGATCGCGTTACGTGGGAACTGCGCGTCGTTTTTCTTACGCGTGAATCGTTCTTCCTGAGCGGCAGCGACAATCTTTCCATCACAAACCAAGGCTGCTGCACTGTCGTGATAAAAGGCCGAGATTCCTAATACTCGCAACGCAGCCCCCTCAAAATTGATCGCGCAGCGATTCGCGCGAAACGGAATCGGGAACCCGTCGGCTCCAGTAGGATTTCGCGTTGGCGTCGCGGCGCAACAGCAGAGGGTCTTTCCTCATTGCCCGCATGAGCAGAGATACCGGAACAAAGACTGCGTAAAAAATCACGGCCATGGTCACCCGGCCGGTGATCTTACCCAACAGGACAGCGAGTGCTGTCCAGGCGATATTCAAAGGGTGCAACACGCGCGGAGCAATGAGCGCCAGCAGCAGAAAGGCTCCAGCCGGCCAGAGCGCCCATTGGCGGAGACTGCCGTGACGCAGCAAAGGGAAAGCGGCGAAAACCATGGACACCACAAAGAACACAACACCAAAAGTCCGGTCGGAGACCGGCCTCGGAGGCGCCTCGGACTCGAAGTGCTCGTGAGTACTGGTCACTTAAAACAGTGGATATAAGAAAGGAGCGATCACCGGGCTGCTACTGGCCAAAGCCACTACGATTGCAAAAGCGATCAAGACGGCGATGATCGGTAGGAGCCAGAATCGTTTTCGAACCCTCAAGAAACGCCAGAGTTCCGAGACAAAATCAACCATGGTTGTACTCAATGCCTTTCAGGCGGATTATCGGTCGCATGAGCGTTCGGACCAGGGGCTACCGCTTTGGCCTCTTTCAGAATGACTTCGGTTAACGGCACAGCGACATCCCGGTGGCCTAGGGGCGTCAAGTGGTCGCCGAACACCTGGTGATTCGCGTTTGCTTTCGCGAGTTCGTCGACCAGAGACGTAAACTGGATATTCAACCGTTTTGCGATATCGGCGATCTTGCGCTCCCCGGCTTGCCTGGTCAGTTGTGCCTTCACACCGCTCCGAATGGCATCTTGCTGGAACTGGGTCCACATATCCTGCCGGATCTCGATCAAGGCCGGCAAATATATGATGCGGAATCGAATATCCGGCCCCAAAGTTCTGAGTATCAGATCAAAGCACTGCACATTTTGTTTTAAGACCAGGTCCATCGCGGGATGATGCGCATCGGAATAAAAATACGGAAATACCTCGGCGAAACTTCGATAGGTTTTTCGGATCTCCCCATAGCGTTCCGCCATCTCCGCTTTCAGGAGCTCGGGAGGTTTGGGATAGCCAAAGAGAATGTCCTCGAGCTGCTCCGGATTCTTACTCGAGTACAAATAGTACGGCCCCAGAGGAGCCGGCGTTTCCAACGGAAAACTGTGGGGCAGGTCGTAACCGCCAGATAAGAACAGCCACACCTCGTTCGGATGATACTTCAATGCAAAATTCCTGATCACGCCGTAGGCATGGGCCGGGCCGTAGTTGGAAATGCCGAAGTTCATGACTTCCACGGCGAGCTTCTTCTCGGACAATGCGGGTACCAGGTCCTCGATGAGATTACTAAAACGGCTGGTCTCCGGAACCTGTTCCGCCTCGACGAACGAATCGCCGATCATGGCAATTCGGTAGAACGGCGACTGCAGGAAATGGTCACGGTCAATAAAGCCTTCGGCGTTAGTTCGAACGCGCGTATCGTAGCCAAAATTTGGGTTGGCGCGGTGGACCTGGGTATTTCCGTTAAGCCTCCACCCGACGCGCCGGTCGTAAACGTAGGCAATGGACTCCGCTTGCTGCACCTGTTGCTGCTGTACTCTCTCCGCAGTTGATTTTCGCAGACGCTCGCGCACATAAGGGAAGGCGAAATACGCAGTACCGACGGCAACCGTCGTCACCACGACGAGGAGCAGCCAGTTCGTCAGACGGCTGGAACTCACATGTTCTTCAGCCAGTTTGGTGGACACAATGCGGGTATTATAGCGCTAATGGCATTGGATTCTTTATTCAAGGAGCTGCGACGGCGACGCGTCGATGACGATCGCAGCTACTACGGGGCAAGGCGAGCCGCTCACCAGGATTATGCTTCAGAAAATGCGCAGGTTTTTTGTTTTGAGAATTACAGGGTCGACGAGCTCCAATCGGAATTGTCACACGCGAAAAACCCGGCGTTGCAGATGCTGGCCTGCATGTACCAACCACCGCGCAAATTTCCGGACATGAGCAATTTCCGTCTGGGCCCGAATGTCTTCGACCGCATCCCGCTGGACTGGATTGTTTTTGCGACTGCCGACAAAGCTTTCAAGACTCCGCAACTGATCGGACACGGCGTGACGACGCGCGTGCCCTGGACGGGCGATCCGCAAACGCTTCCCCGCGGCTGGCAAGGCATAGTCCGCCGCTGTTACGAAAACGGCTTGAACACCAATCAAAAGTGCAACACGCTGGTCGGCCTCTTTATCAATATCGAGAACGATTTTCGCCAACAGGGCTGGGCGCTCAAAGCGGTTGAAGGGATGAAGGCGATCGCGCGCGGCGCAGGTCTGTCGTCGCTGATCATTCCATTACGCCTCCCCACGCGGTATGAAAAGGACAACGCCACCGTGGAGTTCAAGGACTTCGCGTTGCTCAAGCGAGAGGATGGGGAATATCGGGATCACTGGCTCCGCTTGCACGTTCGTGCGGGAGCCGAGGTCATAGCGTTGTGTGATTCATCGCATCAGCACGCGATGCATCTTGAGGATTTCTACCAGCAATTCAAAGCGACGGGCATCACGAGCAGCGGCTACCATCTGGCGCTTCAAAACGGTGAATGGTTTCGCGCGTTCATTGACCTGGAACGCGAGTTCGCCCTGATCAATGAAGGCTGCGTGTGGGTCCAATATCGTGACGTCTGATTCGTACTCCGGGTCGTATTGGAGAGTGAGATCGAGTTGCTGATCGTAGCGTCGATCGCGTCAATCGCCAGCACCGGATGTCCGGAAACGCGTCCGTCCCGTTTCTTCCCGCAAAGAGCGTCTATGCGATTCGAGCGCGGCGTTTGCGCGGGGTGGCCGCTTGTGCGGCGTCGGCTAGGACGCGCAGGGCACGATTGACCGATTCGCTGTCGGGAAACAGATGCTGCAAGTCGGGGTCGATGAGCACCAGGTTCATTCCCGCGGTGGCGCGCTGCAAGTATTTGCCTCTCACGCCACCCTTCAAGCGGGAGAGATCATACTGTCGCCGCAAATCGTCATTGTGTTTGGCTGCTGGTCCCTTCTTCATATTGTTTTCGCT
Source organism: Bryobacteraceae bacterium (assembly GCA_035295805.1). GTDB lineage: Bacteria > Acidobacteriota > Terriglobia > Bryobacterales > Bryobacteraceae > PSRJ01. The sequence goes on from DATGII010000157.1 coordinate 16,385, forward strand.
CGGTTCGCGTAGCCGGGCGTTGATGATTCGAATTTTCCCCTCGCGCTCGCAGTGGGAAACGAACACCAGACGTCTCTTTATAGTACAGCCGACCGTGATTTCTCGCCGCTCTTCCGGCGCGTGGTCGGGGTCAGGAAACGTGGTTGCGAGAGGATCTAGGAAAACGGTGGCTGCGTCCTCAAAGGCGACACGATGCTTCTGAGATTTGCCGCAGGTTTGCGGGCATCCCATTCGATCGTCATGCCAAACCGAGTTTACCGCGAGGGCTGCGGGCGGCTCGAGACCGCTTCACGCGATACACCGCAACATAGGGCAGCGGAGGAAACAACACTTCGCGGGTGTCCGGCTCGCTTCCGGGCCGTCCGCGATACGGCGACTCCCTCAATGAACGGATTCGTGCCGTACGGGGTGTTTCGCGGACAGGGTAGCCAATACCGAGGTTCATGGCGCACGGAGTTCGGGAGTTTGGTAGACCGTCCCCGAAATGCCTAATTCTTTGGTCGCGACGTGCTTCGGGTCTCCAGGCAAACGGGCTCGCGATACTGCCGCGAGATCGTGATGAGGTTCGGATCTTCATCTTTAAGCGCCTGGAAAATCGGCTCCGTTGGTCTCCACATTCCGTGCAGAGTTCCGTTCAGATCCGCATCGTGGTGGGCTGGAATGTAGATCCTGGGTTTATAGACGCTCAGGTACTCCAAAGCTCGTTTGATCGTCAGGGCTGGCAATACGTCCGCCGCCACCGCAGCCAGAGCCAGATCCACGTTTCCTACCTTCTGCATCACTGTTCTTTCGTAGTCCGTGAGACTTCCGCCGCTATCGCGGTAAATGATCCGGTAACGGTCATCGAGGGTAATTAGATACGCAATGGTTCCTTCCGTGATGATGCGAGGATCGAAACTGCCCCGGTCTTCGATGCTGGCCATTTCGGCCATTTGGGCGGCCGTATATGGCTGCGTGACCGCTTTCAGTGCTTGATTGAATGCTGCCGTCACGTTCGGCGGAGGCTCTCCATGGCGGCCCAGAATAGGCTCCACCTCAAATCCCGGGAACTTCAGCACTTCTCCTCCCTTGCCGGTCACGGTCTTGATCAGCTTTGGACCAAGCGCCTGAGATCGTAGCTTATCGGTAGTGATTGGTGCGCCAACGACGATCGCACCGGTCCTGGTGCTGACCGACGCGGCATCCGACATATGATCGAAGTGCGCATGGCCAATCAAGATAACGTCTGCCTTCTTGATGTCAGCGGCCTTGAATCCCAGTGGAGTATACGTGCTCCCTCGATCGAAGTATGCGTCCAGTAGAATGATCTGTCCCTTATAGATCAACTCGAAATTGGAATATCCGGTCCATCGGATTGCCAGCGTGTGCGGATTGTGTGGGGCTGGCCCGGGTCCTTAGCGACGACGATTGCAACGCCGAAAATGCCAAGCATCAGCAGTGCCACGAGCCTGCATTGAAAAGTCATGAGAGGATTGTTTCAAGAGCAGGAATGCCGCCGTCCGCGAAAGGAGGTCGCGCGGCACTCTGGCCACGGAGTCCTGAGGGGTGTTTCGGGGACAGGGTAGGGAATACCGAGGTTCATGGCGCACCGAGTTTGGAAGTCTGGTAGACCGTTTCCGAAATGCCTCCGGCGGACTTGCGTGTTGCGGCCCTGACGCGCCGGGGGCTTATTCCTTCCAGCCTTCCGGGGGGTTACTGCCGCTCGCGATCTGGCGGGTCTTGTAGAGCCACTGGCCATTCACCTTGACCCACGTGGCGTACTCCTTCCCCTGAGTCGTAAACTTCATCGGATCGCCCACCTTCTCCTGCCGGTACTCGGTGAAAATGACCTGCGAGGTGGCCGTGTCGCCGTGCACGATGATCAGCGGATTCCCGATCGCCACGTTGAAAGCGGTCCTCTCGCGCGGGGGCGCCGGGGCCGTAGCAGGCGCTGCTCCGGCCGCAAGGGCCGCGCCGGCTGGCGGCGTTGCGGGGGCACGGTTATATGCCTGCCTGATGCCTTCCTTGCCCTTGAAGTGCCTCGTGCCGAGAATCAACTCGCCGTCCTCGGCATAAAAGCTCTCTTCGGCCTGCCGGTCCACTTTGCCGAAGTTGTAGTAGTAACGCGTGATCTGATCCAGGATCAGCTGGCGGTCAATCAATGACTGCATAGTCATCTGGTCTTCCGCACGCGCAACCGGTGCGCTTGCCAGTACGGCACCGCACATCCCCAACGCGGCCACCCGGACCATCGCCTGACGAATGGAATTCAGTTTCATAACTTCCCCCCGGTTCACTTGACGGGTGTTCTCTGATCGGAAATCGGCTTTATCGGTCCACCGATTCCCGCTTAAAGACCGTGCTGCAATTTAGGCAAACCCTCCGCGGCCTTACAAGACAGCATGTTGAACTGCCGCTGAGCTTCGATTTTCCCGATATATCGTAACAGAACGTTCCGCAGATTTCCGAAGCACGCGAACCGAACGCGCAGCATTGCGGTACGAAACAAAAAGCCCCCGGCCTTTGTCGGGGGCTCATCTCAAACAAGCAGGGTTCAGCTTACCGGCTGACCTGGAGGCTGGCTCCGCCACTCGGGCCGCTGTTCGGGCCGCTGCCCGGGACGTCACCGGCGGAGACCAGCTTGACCCAAAGCGAACCGTCGCCTTTGTAGTACGAGGTCGCACTGGCCTGGCGCAGTGCATCCAGGCTGCTCTGCTCCGTACCCGACGCGGCACTGCTGAATCCCGGCAGCTCGAAGATCACCCACGAGCCGCGATCCAGCTCCCTCACGCTGAGGGACAGGGTCGGCCTTTCGGTGGTCACCTTGATCTCGCTACCCGCTCGTACGTTGGTTTCTCCGGTAACGCGCAGTTCCTTGCCATTTCGGCTGAGAACGATGGGCGGCCCCGCCGGTGCAGGGGCGCCGAGGACTCCCAACCTGGGGCCAACGAGACCACCAGCGCCGCCTCTGCCGCCAGGACCGCCGCTAGCGCCAGAACCGCCAGCTACCGGAGCCCCGCCTCTACCGCCTCTGCCACCACGACCGCCGCCGCCGGCGCCAACAGTCATGCGCCCGACGTCGCCCTGGCACACGGCAGCGTTCCAGGCGGGCTTGATCTCGCAGGCGTCGTCGATGGCGATTCCGTCATTTTCGTCGTTGATGAGAATGTAGGAATTGGGGACCCCGCTGACCGAGCCGTCCTTATCGTTAAATACCGACGTCTGATAGCTCCCGTTGCCGTAATCATCATTGCTCCACTTATACTCCATCGGTGGGAAATACACCGGCTTGGCGTTGATGAATTTCGCGCGCTGTATGGTGTTGTTGGAGCTCATTCCGAAGCTGGTATACAGCAGGTACGAGATCGCTCCCGTCTTGCGGGTGGCGTTGTCCTGGTAATTCACGAACGTGACATTGTCCAGTTCGTGATGGTAGTCGTAGAATTCGTAGCCGCGGATCGGGAAATCCGCGAGTGCGGGCTCCGGCAAGCTGCGGCCGTACGCCTTCTCCGCCGGCGTCCTGGGGTTGCCGATGTTCTCGGTTTCGCCCACGAACCGCGAGTCCACCACCCGTGACGTATAGGCGGATTGACCGAAGCTGCCGGACGCATGCGTATAGCCAATGGCGTTGTCGGCCAGCTTCAGGTTCTTGTACAGGTGCATCTCACCGCGGCTCCACATGCCGCCATTGCGGTTCTTGTAGGCGGTGAAATCCTCGATGACCGATTCCACCTGAGGGCTGTTCGGATCAGCGGGATTGGCCACGGAAATATGCCCGCCGGTGGCGAAATGGCCATCGGGCCTGGGCCCTCGGTCGAACAGGAAACCGTCGAAGTTCGAATGGGAGGTGTTGCCTTTGAACTCCCGCACCCGGGTTCGGCGCGGCCAGGTCCTGGCACTGATCTCCGTACCTTCGAACTTACCCGTCGGGTGCTGCGGCAAGGCGAACCAGAAACCTGTCGCGTCGGAACCCGCGGCCACGTTGTCGCGGTAAATATTGTCCGGATTGGTGATCCAGAAGGTCGACGCCGTGTTGTCGGAAGGGATCAGGATATCCTTGGCGTTCTGGCCGTCCGTATTGAAGTTCTTGCCGCCCTCCACTCCGAACGGGCCGAGGTCTGTCGCGACGCACGGCTTGTCCGGATGGCACTTGGTCAGAATCCCCAGGTTGTGCACGAACTGGTTGTCGTGCTCCACGGCATCCTCCAGGAAGAAGCAGTGACCAATGTTGTTGTAGGTCACGTTGTTTTCAACGTCCAGGTAATTGGTGCCATGCACGGTCACGCAGCGGCTGTAGGTGTCGTGAATCGCCGAGTTCTTGATGTACTGCCCCTGCGCATCGCCGATCAGATGCCAGTGGATCGGATAACGGGCCAGATGCATGTTCTGACCCATGCGATTGAGCTCGACGCCCTCGACAAACATCTTGCTCCCATTCATCGCCATGATGTGGCCGCCGAAGAGCGTCGTGTCCGCGTCAGGCGAGGCCTGGATCACGATGTTGCGCGTCAGCATGCCGACTTCGCCGCGCTCATCCACGTCGAAGGTGATCTTGCCGAAGTGCATGTAGTCCAGTTTCTTGTCGAGCGTGATCGTATTGCCACGGATGGCGGCAATGGTGCGCCGCTCTGCCTGATGGGGATCGAAATCCGTCGACGCGAGGACAATCTCGTCACCTTTCTTCCAGTCACCGGCATTCAAGACTTCGATGGTGTTGCTGCCCGCGGCGGCCGTCTTTGCCAGTTTGGTCCAGGAGTTCTTCTCTGTACCGTGCAGGTTCAGGGTTCCGCCCATGAGCATGATCCCGCGGTCACTGCGGTCAGTCGTTCCACCGATTCCACTCATGTCTTCGTCTTTGACGTTGTCGGTGAGGGTAATTGTGGCCTTGCGCGTATGAGGCCTGGCTTCGGTACCAATCTCCAACTCCCCGTGCACCATGATCCACTCGGTGGTCAGTTCGAGATCTTTCTTGTCCGCAAAGCTCAGTTTGCCGTTGATCGTCAGACTGCGCAGCGGTGGCGGAGAGACATCGAGGACGACGTTCATATCCTTTTCAATAGTGACGACGGCATCCTTGGCCGGCACCTTTTTGTCAGGCCAGGCGGCTGGATCAGACCAGCGCTTCGCGCCGGCCGTCGAAGTCTTTTGCTGCGCTTTGAGGACGGCATATCCGCCCAGGCCGAAAAAGGCTGTAACCAGCAACGAAAGGAACAACAGAGAACGTTTTCGCATCGCTAAATCTCCGCGATCGATCATGTTACGCTACTTCCCCCCGCGAGGATCGAAGGATGTGTAGCCTGCGACAATTTTACACCGATCGCCGGCCGGACAATATCCTCTGGTTTCAACGTTTCGCACGCGCCCGGCTTCACGCCCGCCACGACGGCGTCACCTCGCCCGCGCCGCCGGCGGCGTTGGTGGCCGACAGGACCGGCTCCTTGCCGGTGGCCTCGCGGTACTCTTTTGACACCGTCCCGCAAAATTCGTCCACCCGCTCTTCGCGCACCAGGTTGATGGTGCAACCGCCAAAACCGCCGCCGGTCATGCGTGAGCCGTACACGCCCGGCTGCTTCACTGCGATCTCTACCATTGTGTCGAGTTCCTTGCAGCTGACTTGGTAATCATCGCGCAGGCTGGCGTGCGATTCGGCCATCAGGCGCCCGAACTGCGCCAGGTCCGCCCGCTTGAGCGCCTCGGCCGCTTGCCCCACCCGAATGTTTTCGGTGATCACGTGACGGCACCGGCGAAATATGGTTTCCGGCAGGTTGCGGCCGTAGTGTTCCAATTCTGCCGGCGTCACGTCGCGCAGCGCCCGGATTTGCGGCAGAACGCGCGTCATGTGCCGGACGCCTTCCTGGCACTCCGCGCGGCGCCGGTTGTATTCTCCGCCCGCGTGCCCGTGCCGCACCATGGTGTTGGCAATCACCATGCGCACTCCCGCCGGCAAAGGCGCAAGGCTGAATTCCAGAGACCGGCAATCGAGCATCACCGCGTGCCCCGCCATCCCGTGGCAGGCGATGAATTGATCCATGATGCCGCACCACGTCCCGACAAATTCGTTTTCCGCCCGCTGCCCGATGCGCGCGATCTCTGTTCGGTCAACCACCCGCCCGGCCACTCCCAGCAGGGCAAACGCCGTCGCTATCTCGATCGCCGCCGATGAACTCAGCCCGCCTCCCATGGGCACCGCGCCGCGAATCAGCAGATTCGTCCCCCGCAACCGGTAGCCTGCGCGTTCCAGCGTGACCGCCACGCCGCGTACGTAGTCGGTCCAGTCGTCACCCCGCTGCGGCCCGACATCATCGAGCGGAAATTCGCGAAGCTGGGAAAAATTTTCGGAGTAAATACTCAGAATTCGGTCCGGCCGGCCCGCCGCGGCCACCCATGTGGAAAACTCGATGGCCGCCGGCATCACGAAACCCTCGTTGTAATCCGTGTGCTCGCCGATGAGGTTGACGCGCCCCGGAGCGCGATAGATTCGCGGCGTAGCGCCCCACCGGGCCTGAAACGCGCGCCGCAGTTCCGCGGCGTGGTTCTTCGTGTCAGCGGGCAGCCAGGGTCTCCATCGCAACCATCATAGCGGGATCACGCCGCGGCGCGCCGTGCCAATAACAACAGAATGATTCCGAATACCAGCATGGCGATTCCCACGTAGAGGTTGACGTTGATATCGGTCAGCGGAGCGCGCATCCCGGGCGCCGCCACGCCAAGCAGCGTCAGCACCACACCGAGCAGACAAAAAAAATAACCCGATGGCTTCCTCAGATCCATACTTCCCCGCTAGCGGAAAATCCAATTCAGAATCAAAACCACGCCCAGCGCAACGGATCCCAGCAGCACCGGTTTTTTCCACCATGGCACCGTCCCGTCATGCGGAATCGGCGTAACACCCCAGACCAGCCCCTTCAGTTCCGCGACCTCTTTCGGCTTGGTCATTAAGCTCACCGTGATCGTAACCAGAAAGCAAACGGTGAACGCCCAGATGGCAACCCAAAAATTCTGCGCCATGGAGGACGGGTAAGTGGCCAGCGGAGTGATCCAGCCGCCCTTGCCCTCCGCCACCGTCAAGCCGTGTGTCGCGGCGGCCGCCGCCGTGCCGCACAACAGGCCGTAAAACGCGCCGTTGGCCGATGCCCGCTTCCAGAACATTCCCAATAAAAAAGTGGCAAACAGCGGCGCGTTCACAAATCCGAAGACCAGCTGCAGCAGATCGAGAATGTTGTTGTACAACGCCGTCAGGTAAGCGCACCCGATCGAAAGCAGCACCCCCGCGATGGTTGCCACTCGTCCGACCGTCAGATAATGCGAATCGGCTGCATTCTTGCGAATATAGCTCTGATAAATGTCATAGGTGAACACCGTGTTGAACGCGGTCACGTTACCCGCCATGCCCGACATGAACGAGGCCATCAGCCCGGTGAGCCCGACCCCCAGCAGGCCGGCCGGGTAGAACTGGGCCATCAGCGTGGTCAGCACCTGGTCGTAATCGAACCCCGCGCCTTTGCGCGGGAGGTCGTAATTTAGTCCCATGTGCGATAGCGCCACCGCGGCGATCCCCGGCACGATCACGATGAATGGCATGAACATCTTGGGGAAGGCGCCGATCAATGGAGTCAGGCGGCCTTCGGCCATGTTGCGCGCCGCCAGCGCGCGTTGAACAACCAGAAAGTTCGTGCACCAATACCCGAACGAGAGCACGAACCCAAGTCCCGCCACCATCCCAAAAGTGTCAATGCCCATCGGGTTCTCTGCGGGCTGTCCCATGTAACGCCACGCGCTCGTCATCACCTCCGGAAGGCGGCTGCGCAGCCCCTCCCACCCGCCGGCGCGCGTCACCGAAAGAATCGCCAGCGGCGAAAAACCGATCACGATCAGAAAGAATTGCAGCACTTCGTTGTAAATCGCGCTGGTCAGCCCGCCTAGCAGCGTATAGATAAGAACAATCGCGGCGGAGAGCAGCACCGAAGCCGTGAAACTCCACCCCAGCACCAGCCTCAGCAGCAGCCCCAGCGCATACATGGAAATGCCGGAGGAAAACACCGTCATCACGGCGAACGAAATCGCGTTCAGGCCCCGGGTCTTTTCATCGAACCTCAGTTTGAGGTATTCGGGGACTGAACGGGCCCGGCTGCCAAAATAAAACGGCATCATGAACACGCCCATGAAGACCATCGCGGGGACGGCGCCCACCCAATAAAAGTGCGCGGTCATGATGCCGTATTTCGCCCCGGACGCGCACATCCCGATCAACTCCTGCGCGCCGAGGTTGGCTGCCACGAATGCCAGGCTGGTAATCCACACCGGAACTGAGTGCTGGGAGGTCAGAAAATCCGCGCTGGTGGCGACCGTACGCTTCAAGTACCAGCCGATGCCGAGAACGAACGCGAAGTACAGCAGCAGGATGAAGTAATCTACGCCTTGCAGGTTCATTCTGGGACCTCGGAGTCCGCCACTCGTCCGCGGAACCGCACGAACGATTTACAATCGACGTGAACGAACACTCTACCTCACATATGTCTGAATGGGAAGAGCACCCGCATCGGCGCTTCAACGCACTCACCGGCGAATGGATTCTGGTTTCTCCCCAAAGGTCGGCCCGCCCGTGGTTGGGACAGGTGGAACCGGCCGCCCCGCCGGCGGAACAGCCGTACGATGCTGATTGTTACCTGTGCCCCGGCAACCGGCGCGCCGGCGGTGCGCGCAATCCCGTATATTCCGGTACATTCAGCTTCACCAACGATTACCCCGCCCTGCTGGAGAACACGCCGCCGCGTTCGCTGAATCAGGACGGTCTGCTGATCGCGGAGGCCGAGCGGGGCGTTTGCCGCGTTCTGTGCTTTTCTCCCCGGCATGATCTGACGATGGCGCGCATGCAGCTCGATGACATCCGGGGCGTCGTCGATGCATGGTGCGCTGAATATCGGGAACTGCGTTCGATCTCCTGGATCCGGCATATCCAGATCTTTGAGAACCGTGGCGCCCTGATGGGCGCCAGCAATCCGCACCCGCATTGCCAGATCTGGGCGAGCGACCGGATTCCGAATGAAATTCGCAAAGAGCACCGGGCCCAATGCCTGTACCGTCGCGAGCGGGGCACTTGCTTGCTATGCCACTATTTCCAGAGGGAGAAGGGCGGGCCTCGCTGGGTCTACGAAAACGCCGGCTTCGCGGCGGTGGTGCCCTTCTGGGCAGTGTGGCCTTTTGAAGTCTTGTTGATCAGCAAAGATCATATCCCCACGATCGATCAACTGCCGCCCGGGCTGCGCAGCCAATTAGCGGACGTGCTGAAGCAAATCACCACGCGCTACGACCACCTCTTTAATGCGCCGTTCCCATACACGATGGGGTTTCATCAAGGTCCGGCTGAACCCGACCCGGACCAGGCATGGCATCTTCACGCCCACTTTTACCCACCCCTGCTGAGATCTGCAACGGTCCGTAAATTCATGGTCGGTTACGAGTTGCTGGCCATGCCGCAGCGCGACATCACACCCGAAGCAGCGGCGGAGCGGTTGCGTACCACACCCGTGGCCTAGTACGAGTAAGGACCGAAACCGCTTGTTTCGGCTTCCACATAAGAGTAATCTAGACCCGTAACTCCTGTTAGTGGAGGACACGCGGTGCTGAACTGGTTCGGCAGGTTGCTTCACAAAATCGCATTCGTCGCACCGGGGGGAGGCAGCGTGCGGCCGTCGCTGCACCGGTTGCGGGGGGTGCACGTGGGGACGAATGTGTGGATTGGCCAGTTCGTCTACATGGACGAACTTCATCCTCATGGCCTGAGCATCGGCGAGAACAGCACGATCGGCATGCGCACATCGATGTTCACGCACTTCTACTGGGGCCCGCGCCAGCCGGCGAGCAACGGGAAAATCGTGGTGGGCAAAAACGTGTTCATCGGCCCGCATTGCGTGATCCTGCCCAATGTAAGAATCGGTGACGGCGCCGTGATCCGGGCCGGAACGGTCGTCAGCCGCAATGTTCCGCCGCATGCGTTTTGGGGGCCGACGCCAGCCGAAATGCTGGGCACTGCCGAGGTTCCCCTCACCAGCCGTACCGGTTACCAGGAGTTCACGCGAGGGCTGCGGCTCCACGCGCGCAAACGCGGCAGCGGAGCGGCGTGAGAGGAAGACGGCGCTCATGTGCGGCATCTGCGGATTTGTGAACTTCACCGGCCCTGGCGAGGCCGGTCTCCTGCCCGCGATGATCTCGGCAATTCACCACCGCGGGCCCGACGACACCGGGTTCTACCGCTGCGCCCAGGCAGGCTTGGGCCACGCGCGGTTAAGCATCATTGACGTGGAGGGCGGCCGCCAGCCCATGTGCAATTCCGACGGCACGCTGTGGATCACGTTCAACGGGGAAATCTTCAATCACGTCGAGTTGCGCGAGGAGTTGAGCGGACGCGGGCACCGCTTTCGCACGCGCTCGGATACCGAGGTAATTCTGCACCTGTACCAGGAAGAAGGCGAGCGGTGCGTCGAACGGCTGAACGGCCAATGGGCCTTCGGAATCTGGGACGCGCGCGCAAGCAAGCTCTTTCTTTCTCGCGACCGTATGGGCGTCCGACCTCTGTTCTATACCCGGACCAGCGATCAGTTTCTGTTCGGATCGGAAATCAAGGCGCTATTGGCCTGCCCGCAAGTGACGCGGGAACTGGATCTGCAGGCTCTCGACCAGATCTTCACATTCTGGTTCGCGCTGCCGCCGCGCACGGCCTTCCGGAATATTCATCAATTGCCGCCGGGACACTCGCTTACCCTGCAAAACGGCGAGGTCCGGATATGGCGCCATTGGACTCTCGAGTTTCCGGCAGAGGAGGAATTTCCGGAAGACGCCGTGGACCGGCTTGCCGAAGAATTCCTGGCGCTGCTGACGGACGCCACGCGCATCCGCCTGCGGTCGGACGTGCCGGTCGGGGCGTACCTCAGCGGAGGCCTGGATTCGACGATCATTGCCGCGCTGGCCCGCAAGGCGGCGGGCAGGCGCCTGCGCACGTTCTCGGTGCAATTTGACGATCCGGCTTACGACGAGACGCCTTTCCAGCGCGAGGCCAGCCGGTTTCTCGGAACCGACCACAGCGCGGCGCAGTGCACCGGGCAGGACATTGCGCGGGTCTTCGTGGATGTGGTCCGCCACGCCGAGCAGCCGCTTCTGCGGGCCGCTCCGGCTCCCATGTTCCTGCTGTCGAAACTGGTCCATGACAGCGGCTTCAAAGTCGTGCTTACTGGCGAGGGCGCGGACGAAATGATGGGAGGCTATGACATTTTCAAGGAGGCAAAGATCCGGCGCTTTTGGGCGCGAGACGCCGACTCGTCGCTGCGGCCCCTCCTGCTGCGGCGCTTGTATCCGTACCTCGACGATTTGCAGCGCCAGCCTCCGCAATACCTGAAGCGGTTCTTTCACGTCACGGCGGCCGATCGGGCCAGCCCCTTCTTTTCGCACCTGCCCCGCTGGGAATTGACGGCAAAATTGAAAACGTTTCTATCGGCCGAAGCGCGCCGGGCGGCCTCCCCGGATTGCCTTCTTCCCGAGTTGGAGCGGACGCTCTCCGCCTCATACCATGGCTGGAGACCCTTCCATCAGGCCGAATACCTGGAGGCCGCCTATCTTCTGCCGGAATACATTCTTTCTTCGCAGGGCGACCGCATGGCGATGGCGCATGCCGTGGAGAGCCGATACCCGTTTCTCGATCACCGCGTGGTGGAGTTTACCGCCAGGCTCTCTCCGCGCCTCAAAATGAAAGTGCTGGATGAAAAGCACCTGCTGCGGCGCGCGGCCGCCGGAATCGTCCCGGAAATCATCCGCAAGCGGCGCAAAATGCCGTATCGCGCTCCGGACGGTAAAAGCTTCTTCAGCTCCAAAAACGAACTGGTCGATGATTTGCTCTCGCCGGATCAGATTCAGCGGGATGGCGTTTTTGATTCGCGGAGCGTCAACGCTCTGGTGGCCAAATTCAAGAGCGGGCGCGCGACGGGCGCGAAAGACAACATGGCTTTGCTCGGCATCCTGTCGACGGAGATTTTGTTGAAACACCTGATGCAGCACCAGACCGCTTCCCGTTCGCGGGAAAGGACAAATAACTATGCAGATAGCGGAACAAATACGAGCGTTCATCGCGGAGAACTTTCTCTTCGGACCTTGTGACGAATTGGGAGACAACGAATCGTTTCTCGAGAGTGGAATTCTCGACTCCACCGGCGTCCTGCAGCTTGTCGATTTCCTCGAACAGGCATATGGGGTGAAGGTTGAGGATGAGGAACTGATTCCCGATAACCTGGATTCCATCGAGAAGATCTCGGCCTATCTGGAACGCAAACTCCACGGAGCCTGCGCCGGTGCAACTCCGGCGGTTCAAACGGCCGATGCCGGGGGGCGGTTGTGAGCGCGCCGGCCGCCTTGTCAATGGACCTTCTGCGGCTGGATGCGGCGGCCGAGTGCAGCCGCATCACCGGCGCCATCCGTCAGATCGTTTTTCATGAACTGAAGCGAAAGGGCGCTGTGGTCGGCGTCTCCGGCGGAATCGATAGCACCGTTGTGGCCTTTTTGTGCGCCCGCGCTCTGGGTCCGGAGCGCGTATTCGCTCTGTTTCTCCCGGAGGAGGATTCTTCCCCCGACAGCCTCCGCCTCGGCCGGCTGGTCGCGGAATCGCTGCGTATCCGCTCGGCCGTGGAAGACGTCGGCCCTCTGCTGCGCGCGGCGCGCTGCTATGAGCGGCGCGATGACGCCATCCGCCTCGCCGCCCCCGAATATGGCGCGGGTTACAAATCGAAGATCGTGCTGCCCGATCTGCTGCACGCGAGCGGGTATCCCATCTTTTCCGTCGTGGTCCAAACGCCCGCAGGAGACACGCGAACGGTTCGCCTGAGCATGGCGGCGTACCTGGGAGTGGTGGCGGCGACGAACTTCAAGCAGCGCGCCCGCAAGATGATGGAGTATCACTACGCCGACCTGCTGCAGTACGCAGTAGCCGGAACCCCGAACCGGCTGGAATACGACCAGGGGTTTTTCGTGAAAAACGGAGATGGCGCCGCGGATTTCAAGCCCATCGCGCATCTGTACAAGTCCCAGGTTTATCGGTTGGCGGAATACCTGGGCGTGCCGGAAGAAGTCCGGCGCCGGAAGCCGACCACCGACACCTATTCGCTGGAACAATCGCAGGAGGAATTCTATTTCACGCTCCCGCTGGAAAAGATGGATCTGTGCCTCTACGGGATCGACCACGGCATGACTGCCGGGGAGCTCGCGGCGCTGGTCGAAATGAAACCGGAGCAGGTTGAGCGGGTGTTCGGCATGATTCGATCGAAGCGCCGCATGGCGCGTTATCTTCACGCGCAGCCGATGCTGGTGCAGGAAGTGAGCGCCCGATGACTGGCGCGCCGCCCCCTGCAGCCCGGAACGTGGCCGAATATCTGCTTGGCGGAAAACCGGCGGACCGGCCCGCGCTTCATTTGGCCCATGCGGATCATACCTACGGCGAATTGCAGGATGCCGTTCGCGCCGTGGCTTGCTATCTGCGCCGGCAAGGCGCTGTGAAGGGCGAACGCGCGATCCTGGTAGCCGAAAACTCGCTGTTCTGGGTTGCCGCTTACCTGGGCACGCTCGAAGCTGGCATGGTTTCGGTTCCTCTGCCGGCCGGAACGCCGCCGGAAGACCTGCATGCGATCGTAGGGATCACGGAAGCGCGCGTCGCTTTCGTGCAGGCCGCGATTCTCCATCGGAATCCCGGGCTGTTTCGCGGCATGCACCTGATCACCGACCGCGAGACCGCGCCGATTCCGATCGCCGTTTCACAAACGAATTGGGGGGAAGTTCTTGCTTCCGGCGCCGGCGCCGACACTCCGGATTCACCGGGGGACGCCGACGGCCTGGCGGCGCTGATGTTCACATCCGGCTCGACCGGCGCCCCGCGCGGCGTCATGGTGTCGCACCGCAACATCATCGCCAATACCGAATCGATCATCGCCTATCTCGGGCTCACCGAGCGGGACCGCATCATGGACGTGCTGCCGTTTCACTATTGCTTCGGAGCGTCGCTGCTGCACACCCATCTCCGGGCCGGCGCATCGATCGTTGTAGACCAGCGCTTTCTGTATCCGGAAGCGGTGCTGCAGCGGATGATCGAAACCCGATGCACCGGTTTTGCGGGCGTGCCGAGCCATTTTCAGATTCTGCTGCGCAATTCGAGTCTGGCGCGGACTGCGCTGCCGCATCTGCGGTACGTGCAGCAAGCCGGCGGATGCCTCGCGCCCGGGTTCGTCCGCCAGTTGCGCGCCGCGCTGCCCGGGACTCGGATTTTCATCATGTACGGGCAAACCGAGGCCACGGCGCGCCTGTCCTACCTGCCGCCCGAATTGCTGGATCGCAAGCCGGGCTCGATCGGCAAAGGCATTCCCGGCGTGCGCTTGCTCGTGCTGGATGAATCGGGAACTTCGGTGCTGCCCGGCGAGACCGGTGAAATCGTCGCGGCCGGCGAGAACATAACGCGCGGTTATTGGCGCGCGCCGGCCGAGACCGCGGCCACGTTCCGGAACGGCCAGCTGTACACCGGCGATCTCGCCACAGTGGACGCAGATGGATTCATCTACATCATCGGCCGCGCCAAAGACATGCTCAAGTGCGGCGGAGAACGCGTCAGCTGCCGGCGCGTGGAAGAGGAGTTGCTGGCCGTAGCCGGCGTCGAGGACGCCGCCGTAACCGGCATTCCGGACGATGTCCTGGGCGAAGCCGTGCAGGCCTTCCTGGTAATGCGCAGGCCGGCATGCGGAGCGGCCTGCGACTGGCGCCGTTGCCGTGCTTTCCGCGAGCAGGTGCGGACGGCCTGCCGGCAGCGTCTCCCGGCGCAACTGATTCCGCGCCAGATCGTGCTCACGCCGGAACTGCCCCGGAGCAGCGCGGGCAAGCTGCTGAAGTCACGCCTGAACGCGCCGGGCCCCCTCACCGGGGCTGATATTATGACTTTCGATGAGGTGGACAAGAGCGCTGCTGGCTGTGCTGCTGGGCTTTGAAGGATTCCTGCTGCTCCGCCCCGACGGCGTGCTGGTGCGCGCCGCGCAACACGGACACCGCAAGGAAGACGATCAGGCGGCTCTTTGGTGGCGCCGAAGCCCGGTACATATGGGCTGCTCGGTTCGCTCCTGCACGCGTCCGGCGACGCGCACCGCCACCTACCGCCAAATGAGCCCGCGCGGGGCCATCTGGCGCGCCTACGGCTTTTGTGAGGCGCATGACCCGCCGCAGACTCTGACCGGTTTGGTTTACCGGCTCGGTCAGCCGGAGCAGCCGGGATACGACGTGCCGCTGACTCCATTCTGGACGGAGGTTTATTTTCTGCTCGGCATTCTGGCATTCGGCATCTGGTGCGCCTGCGTGTGGCGGTATGCGACTCCCCGGACCGGCCGGGCCGCGTGGTCGTGCCTGCTGGTGCTGCAGGCGGTCGTTGTGGCGGGATTTTGGATTTATTAAGGCAGCGTCCGGCCGGTTACTGTTCGAAAGCAACCAGGCGGCCCTCTACGTTGTTTCGTAGCGCCTCTTCGGCAGGGAAGCGTTCCGGCCCATGGTGCGCCAGCATGGACGCCAGCAGACCGCCATAGCTGGGCGGAATGCGGTAGCGGACCGCGGAGTAGCCCAGCGCGTCGGCCATCAAGCATGCCGCTTTGACTACTTGCAGAAGGGGAGAATCGCCCGGCCGCAGCGGTTCGTGGTGGTGCTCGCAGATTTCGACAAACGCCGCGGGAAACGCCCACGTCTTCACAAGCCACGCGCCCGCGGTTCCGTGATCCACGTTTACCGCGACATGCTCGGCCATCAGCGCGTCCGCCGCATCGTTGTATGGGGCGGCCAGGATCGGAGCGACTTCGCGCGCGTAAGACTTCAGCAAGCCCAGCCGGCCGATATCGTGCATGAGAGCGGCGGTATAGGCCCGATCCCCCGCCAGGTCGAAGTTCGAAGAGATCTCCTCGGCGATCACGGCGCATGCCGCCGTATGCCTCCAGCATTGGCGGATCAAAGGGCTTGCTTGCCCCAGATAGGCCCGCATGGCCACCGTCACCGCCAGCGCCTTGATGCGGTCCAGCCCCAAAACCGCCACGGCGTGGCGCAGGACGTGCATCTTCGACGGAAAGCCGAATAACGGCGAGTTCGCAAGAAAAAGAATTTCGGCCGCGAACGCGGGGTCGGCTTCGATTACCGCCGCCAGCTCCGGCAGGTCGACATTGTCGTCGGCCGACAGCGAAAGCACCTGGTTTGCAATCGAGTGCAGAGGCGGCAGGTTGCAGAGCTTGGCCGGGATCGTGAGTTCCTGAGCCTGAACGTTTTTTCCGGGATCTACGAGCGCCGCCGGCTTCCTCGGCAATGCGCCGGCCACCTTATCGGGCATACCTTTGAATTATCGGTTGCAGAACGGCCTGGGTCGATAATGCCTTTCGTTAACTGCGGCGGCGGAATCCCGGCTGTCCCGCCGCGCTTCGGCTATACTCTACCCGAAGGAAGCCTCGGCCATGACAGAAGCATGTCCCACCCGGGAAGAAATCGTCGGGCACATCAAGCACGCGATGACGGAGATCTTTTCGATTCACAGCGATGAAGTCACGGCGGCCATTCGCGGCGATTTCACCACCCATGACGAACTGCGGGGCCGGCTGGAAAAGGCCCAGGAGATGGAGAGCCTCCTCATCGACCGGCTGCGCAGGCACACCGAAGAGCACGGCTGCTGAAACCGCCGCTCAGGCGTTCGCGATCCGTGCGAAGGAAAAGTCCTCTTATCCTTCCGCCGCCTCGTCGCATTTCTGCCGGTAGGCGCCCCCAACCGCCGATGTAAAGCATAATCACGTGCGGTTTGCCCGGCACGTGGGCGCCCGTGATGGCGTCGAAGCCGATCGCGAAATACCAGGCTGTCGGCCTGAGAACCCATCGCCCTGCCGGGGTTGATACCATACACCACGGCGAATTGCCGCGCCAAGCGGGCCCGGTTGCAAACCAGGTCCCGGTTACAATTCGTAAAACGCCCGCGGCGGAGAAACGGATGCACGCCGCGCACAGGGGAAGGGCCATGAACAAACTTGCCGCATTCTCGATTGTGATCGCTGCCGGAGTGCTTATCGCCGCCGATGCTCCCCAAACCGCGCCGGACTGGGCCTACGGCTATCTGAAACCCTGGGCGCCGGGCGATCCGGTGGCGCCTCCCTGCCCGGCTATCGCGAATGCATTTCCGGATTGCGCGTACGCGGCGCCGGCGCCGCCGGATGACGGCGTTAAGCACGAGCTGCCGGGCACTACCTTGAGATTCACGCGCACTGAAGCCTATTTCGATTACGGGCCGGCTGACTGGCACCCCGGCGATCATCCGCCCATGCCGGACATTGTGGCGCATGGTAAACAGGCGGTGGGTACCCGCGCCTGCGCACTGTGCCACTTTCCGAATGGCCAGGGCAAGATGGAAAACGGCGGCGTCGCGGGCTTGAGCAAGGGCTATATTCTGCAGCAGCTCAAA
Organism: Bryobacteraceae bacterium; assembly: GCA_035295805.1. GTDB lineage: Bacteria > Acidobacteriota > Terriglobia > Bryobacterales > Bryobacteraceae > PSRJ01. The sequence continues at coordinate 33,855 of DATGII010000157.1, forward strand.
GCCTTCCGCACGGGCGCGCGTCACAGCAGCGATCCGCGCAAAGCCAACACCAACGAGATGGTGCAGATCGCCCGCTCCCTTACCGAGGAAGAGGCCGGCGCCGCGGCCGCCTATTTCTCGTCGATGAAGTGGCGCCCGTGGGTCAAGGTGATGGAGGCGGAGTCGGCCCCGGCAGTCCGCAGCACGACCAATGGCCTGTTCCTCCCGATCCCGAAAGCGGCGCCGGTTGCGCTGGGAGATCGCATTATCGAAGTTCCGGAAAATCCGGAGCGGACCGATGTCATGCGAGATCCGCACTCCGGCTTTATTGCCTACGTGCCGGTTGGGAGCGTTGCCAAAGGCCGCGAGCTCGCCGGGAATGGCGGCGGCAAGACCACCGGCTGCGCGGGCTGCCACGGTGCGGATCTGAACGGGAAAGACGACATTCCCGGCATTGCCGGGCGCAGCCCGAGCTATCTCATGCGCCAGCTCTGGGATTTCAAGCAAGGTACGCGGAAGAGCGCCGTGATGGCCCCGCTCGCCGCAAAGCTGGATGTCGGCGATATGATCGCGCTGGTCTCGTACGCCGCTTCCCGTACGCCTTAGATAGCCGGGCGCTATCAACTTTGTTGATGTTGCGCATCGATCCGCCCGGCCGGGCCGCGCGAGCGGGAAGATTATAATTGGTGGTGGGAACCGTGCAGCGCCCCTTGGCGCGGCCGGCTCATTTCGGGAGTCATTTTCCATGCGTATTGGTTCACTCATTGTGCTCGCCGCTTTGTGCGTCGCTCCTTATCCCATCGCGTTCGCAGCTACGGCCAGCCCGGTGGCGGATGCGGCCATGCGCGGCGACAAGACGGCGGTCCAGTCGTTGCTCGCCGGGAAAGCGGATGTGAACGCACCCCAGACCGATGGCGCGACCGCGATTCAGTGGGCGGCGTATCGCAACGATCTCGAACTGGCCGATCTGCTGATTGCAGCCGGGGCGAACGTCAAGCTGGCCAATCATGACGGCGCCACCCCGCTCTGGCTGGCGGCGGAGAATGGCAGCGCGGCCATGATCGAGAAGCTGATCGAAGCCGGCGCCGACCCCAACGAGCGGCGCGCCAATGCCGGCGATACGCCTTTGATGATGGCGGCGCGCAACGGGAACGTGGCTGCGCTGAAGGTTCTGCTGGACCACAAAGCCGATCCCAACTTGAAAGAAACCCTGCGCGGCACGACCGCTCTGATGTGGGCGGCGGAGCAGGATCACGCCGACGCCGTCAAGGTGCTGCTCGCGCATGGCGCGGATTTCAATGCGGCCACCGAACCGGACACGCGGAACTCGCGGCTGAACATTGCGCCGACCGTTCAGCAGCGTATCCAGCAGGACGCAAATTTCGGGGCGCGGCGCCCCGGCCGGGCCCGCGCCGGCGCGCGAGGCGGCGCTGCGGCGGAAACCGCGGCCGCTGATGATTTCGAAGCATTTTTTCGCGGACCGCAAGTCAAGGACGGCGGCGGACTGACGCCGTTGATTTACGCCGCGCGCGAAGGCTGCCTGGATTGCGCCCGGATGCTGGTGGAAGCCGGCGCCGACGTCAATCAGGTGAGTAAATACGGTTGGACTCCGCTGCTGACCGCTGCTCAAAACCGGCACTACCGGCTGGCGGCGTACCTCCTCGATAAAGGCGCGAATCCGAATTTGCCCAATAAGGGCGGCTGGACGCCCCTCTACCTCGCCACCGACAACCGCAACATCGAGAGCGGCGATTATCCGGTCCGCAGACCGGACATGGATCATCTGGATTTCATCAAGCTGCTCATCGAAAAAGGCGCCAACGTGAATGCGCGCATTTGCGGCGCCGAATCCACGGCTAAAGAGTGCAAGGGCGACACCACCGAGACGCGCACCAATTTCACCATGCAGTGGCTCTACGAAGACGGCGCCACGCCCTTCCTGCGCGCCGCGCAGTCCGGCGACGTCACGCTCATGAAGCTATTGCTCGACCACGGAGCCGATCCCAAGATCGCTACCGCCCACAATGACACCGCGCTCGCTGTGGCGGCGGGCATCGGCTGGGTGGAAGGCGTTACCTTTGAATGGTCGCCCGAGCAGAGCCTGGAAGCGGTCAAAATGTGTTTGGATCTCGGTATTGATCCGAACGTGGCCGACGACCAGGGGCGCACTGCGCTGCACGGCGCGGCCCACAAGGGCCGGACCGACGTGATTCAACTCCTGGTGGATCACGGAGCCAACCTGGAAGCTCACGACTACGGGAGCCGCGACACCTTCGCCGGCGCCATGAAGGGCATGACCTGGATCCCGCTGGACTGGGCGCGCGGCCTGGTGCGGGTCGGCGTGCAATCGGCGATTCCGCATCCGGAAGCCGAAAAGCTGCTGGTTAAATTGATGACCGATCGCGGGCTCAAGATCCCCCCGCCGCCGGCCTCATCGATTTGCCTGACCAAGGGCGTCAACGGCTGCCAATAACTTCGGGCAGGCTTCCAGCCTCCCGCGCCCGTCGCCTACTTGCCGACCAGGTGTTCGACGTCGCGATTGTTTTCCTGGCAGATGTACTCGATTAACTCGCCGCGCAGCATCGTGGGATGAGTCGTGAACGTCCACGGCCTCGTGTACGCCTTTGGATCATCCACCGTGTGTTCGATGTCCATGTGGCCGAGATCGATCCGGTGGAATTTCTCGATTACGTGCAGGGCCTCGGTCGTGGGGAGGCCAGACTCATCGATCCACGTTCTGCCGTTGAGCCCGACCGTATCCACTACGAATGTCTCGTCGTCCCAATGACCGATCGATTCGCCAAGCCAGGAAGGATTCGGATCCGCGCTGTGCGGCCGGCCGTCGGCGAAGATCTGCCGCCATACGTGGGCCCCGCCTTCGTAAACGATCACGGTGAGATTTGGAGTCTGGACAATGCGGAACGGATAGGGCGTTGTGCTCATGCGCGGTACACCAGGAGGCAGGCAGCGCGCTTCGGGATCGTCCTTGGAGATGTTCGTCTTACGTTCCTTGTACAGGGCTTCGGCCCACGGTTGAAACGGGACCTGCACGCCGCTGCCCACCATATCCACGTTCTGGCGGATGGCGTTGGGCTCCCAGTTGCCGGATAGGTCCGGTTTACCGTCGGCCGTGCGCGGCGTCGGACCGGCGGGCGGCCAGTTGGGCCGCGCCCCGCCGCGAGCCCGCGGACCGGGGCCGCCGCCGGCCGCTGGTGCGGGCGGAGCCTGGGCTTGAACAAACGGAGCAGCCAGCAGCGAAACCGCCGCGGCCATCAAGACGAACGTCAGGGATTTCATCAATTCCTCCTCGGGGAGGCCGGGTTTCCGATTGAGTAATGCTTGGCGATTAAAAATACGAAGTGGCGCCGATGATCAGACCCCAAATGCATGCATTACCGCGAACCGTTGCTCCAGTATAGGGTTCGATTCCGCGGCTTGTCAATGTAACCAACGCCCGCTTCCCGACGCCGGAAACCACGCGGAAATGCCGGCGAATCCGGCGCTCGGGTGCATGCACAAATTAACAAAAACCCGCCGCTTTTGCTATAAAGTATGGAGCCAGGGAAGGTGAGGCGTGGGCGAGAAACCGAACATTCAGAGCATGCCGCCGGGCAAAGAATCCGGATCGTCCTCGCAAACCGCGCGCGCCACTCTGGCGCTCCGCGAAATGCTGGTGCAAGGGCGCTTCCGTCCCGGCGAGCGGATTCGCGAAGTGCCCCTGGCCGCCGAATTGAAGGTCTCCCGCATCCCGCTGCACCTGGCCTTGGAACGGCTGGCGCACGAGGGCTTTCTGCAAATCCGGCCCACCCGCGGCTTCGTGGTCCAGGGATTCTCCACCGACGACATCTTCGACGCGATTGAATTGCGCGGCCTGCTCGAGGGCGAGGCGGCCCGCCTCGCCACCGAACGATTGCGCGACCCCCGGGATCTGGAACCGCTGCAGCAAGCCAGCCGCGAAATTTTGACGCTGATCCGGCGGCGCAAACTCACCATCGACGGCTTCAACCTCTATATCGAATTGAACGCCAGCTTTCATAGCGCTCTGCTCGATCTCTCGCGCAGCCGCATGCTGCGCCGCGCCGTCGAACAGGCCTGCTCGCTGCCGTTTGCGTCGCCCAGCGCTTTCCTGAAACGGCAGTATGTAACGCCCGAGTTGCAGGAATTGTTCCTGATTTCCGCCGACCAGCATCGCGCGATTGTCGAGGCGATCGCCAATCACGAGAGCATGCGCGCCGAGGCGCTCACCCGCGAGCACGCCCGCGTCGCCCGCCGCAACCTGGAAAACGCCCTGCAAAACCGCGAACAACTGCAAGGCATCGCGGGCGCCCGGCTCATCCACTTGTAGCCCCGCGGATGCATGCATCTGCGTGCGCGCTCTATCGCGCCGTCGCGCCGCCCACTGCCGCAAAAGACCACATTTGACGCGGGTTGACAGCACTCGCGGCCTCCGAATATAATTCGATCCTGCGCCGGAGTTGCATGCAATCTTACGTTGGGTCGCCTCCCGCCAGGGAAGGTCCGGCCCTCCCCTTCCTCCGGCCGATGCGGCAGACCCCGTTTGCGCTAAAGTTGAATTTTTAGGAGATCTCTCATGGATTACCCACTCACCGGATATCACCACATCACCGCTTGCGCCGGAGGCGCCCAGGACGATATCAATTTCTTTACGCAAGCGCTTGGCCTGCGCATGGCCAAGCAGACCGTGCTCATGGATGGCAAGATTCCGGTCTATCACTTGTATTACTCGAACGCGAAGATCGAACCTGGATCCGTCATGACCACGTTTCCTTACAGCCGCCTCCAGGGGCGGCGCGGCTCCGGCCAGGTCTATGCCACCGCGTTTACCGTTGCCAAAGGCACTCTCCCGTTCTGGAAGGATCACCTGAAGCGCCATAACATCGAACAGGAACCCGCCGCTGAACGCTTCGGACAGTCGTTTATCCGGTTCAATCATCCCTCGGGACTGCAATTCGAGGTCATCGAGGATAAAGAGGACCAGCGGGAAGGCTGGACCACGCCGCAGATCGGGCTCGGCGAAGCGGTCCGCGGCTTCCATGGCTCGGTACTATCGGTCCGTGAGATCCCCGAAACCGAGCGATTCTTCATTGACGCCCTCGGCTTCCGCAAAACGGGGGTCGACGGCGCCTATCATCGCTTTGAGACAGGCACCGGCGGCGCCAACAAAACCATTACCCTTCTGCATCAGCCCGACCGGCCCGCCGGAAGCTGGACCTTCGGCGCCGGCACCCATCATCACATCGCGCTCTGGGGCGCCGATGACGACGCGCTCACGCGCCAGAAGGCCATCTACGAAGAACTCGGCTACACCGACGCTTCCGAAATCAAAGACCGCTTCTATTTCCACTCGATGTACTGCCGCTGCCCGGGCGGAATCCTGGTCGAGAGCTGCTGCAATGTGCCGGGCGGCTTCGAGAAGGATGAACCGAAGGAAAAGCTCGGTACGACGCTGCACTTGCCGCCATGGTGGGCCGACCGCAAACAGGAAATGATGAAGGTGCTGGAACCGATTCGCGTTCCCGAAACCGCGACCCACCGCAATTGATTCGCGCATCGTCATGAAGAACCGCTTGATGATTTTGATTTGCGGCGGCGCGCTGGCTCTGATTCCCGGCACAGTTTCGGCGCACCACTCCTTCGCTGCCGAGTACGACGCCAATAAGCCCGTCACGTTGAAAGGCAGGGTGACCAAGGTGGATTGGGTCAACCCCCACTCTTGGGTTCACGTCGACGTTACCGACGCCAACGGCAAGGTGACCAACTGGAGTTGCGAGACGGCGCCTCCCAACATCCTCTATCGCCAGGGCTGGAGACCGAACAGCCTCAAAGAAGGCGACGAGGTCACAATCGAAGGTTTCGCGGCAAAGGATGCCACCGCCACCATGACCGCCAACTCGGTCACCTTGGCGAATGGCCGCAGGATGTTCGTGGGCTCCAACAAAGACGGCGCGCCCTCCGAGTCGAAGAAATGAGTGCGGCTCGCGCGCTCATCGCCTGCGCCGCGCTGATCGCTTCGCTATCGGGCCAAACGAGAGCCTATCGCGCTCCCCGTACACCCGACGGGAAGCCCGATTTACAGGGCATCTGGGAGGCGCGCTCCACCGCCGGCGGCAATCTCGAAGCGCACAGCGCCGCGCTCGGGATACGCGCCGGAGAGAGCGTGATCGTCGACCCTGCGGATGGCAGGATCCCGTATCAACCCGCGGCGCGCGAAAAGCAGAAAGAGAATTTTCTGAACCGGGCGGCAGCCGACCCCATCGCCAAGTGTTATCTGCCGGGCGTGCCGCGCGTCACCTACATGCCCTACCCGTTCCAGATTTTTCAGACGCCGGAATTTGTCGCCCTCACCTACGAGTATGTCCATGCGTCGCGCACCATCCACATGAACAAATCCGAACACCTGGACGGCATCGAATTCTGGATGGGCGATTCCCGCGGGCATTGGGAAGGTGAGACCTTGGTGGTGGACGTGGCCGATAACAACGGCGACACTTGGCTGGACTCCTCGGGCAACTTTCACAGCTCGGCTCTGCACGTCGTCGAACGCTACACCCGGACTGGGCCGGATACTTTACAATACGAAGCGGCCCTTGAGGATCCCAAGGTGCTCACCCGCCCGTTCACCATCAGCATTCCGTTGTACCGACACACCGGCAAAAACGCGCAATTGTACGAATACGAATGTCACGTCTATCAGGAGGAAAGCAGGAAATGATGCGGACGGCGGCGCTCGCGCTGGCCGTGCTGCTGCCGGTAGCGCTCCTGGCGCAAGGCCGCGGCCCGGGGCGCGCCCCCGGAAAGGCCGGCCCGTTCACGCGTCTGCCCGATGGCAAGCCAAACATGCAGGGCTACTGGGAGACGCTCAATTTCTTCTCGGCTTTCGACCTGGAAGGCCACGACAAAGCCGAGTTCGGCATTCCCGCCGGCAAGGGCGTTGTCGTCGATCCTGCCGATGGAAAAATCCCCTACCAGCCCTGGGCGCTGGCAAAGCGGAAGGACGTTCTCGAACACCACTTGTTCGATGACCCGCAGGCGCACTGTTGGCTTTCGGGCGTGCCGCGCCAGATGTACACCCCGTTCGGGTTCCAGATCCTCCAGCCGCCCGGCAATGTCGTCCTGCTCTACGAGGCGTTTCATTCCTACCGCATCATTCCTCTGAACGGCGCGCCGCACGCTTCCGATGCCATCCGCATGTTCGAAGGCGATTCGCGCGGCCACTGGGAAGGCGACACGCTCGTCGTCGACGTCACCAACCAGAACGAGAAGACCTGGTTCGACATGTCGGGCAACTTTCATAGCGACGCGCTTCACGTAGTCGAGCGGTTTACGATGGCCGACGCGAACACCATCCGTTACCAGGCCACCCTCGACGATCCCAAAGTCTTTGCGCGGCCCTGGAAAATCGCCTTCGACCTGGGCCGCAACACCCAGCCCGACTACCAGCAGATGGAGTACGCCTGTGTCGAAGGCGAAAAAGACCTGCAGCATTACACCGAAAGCGAGGGGGCCAGGAAAAAGTAAGCGGCCCGCCGGACACATGAAAACCAGCACGGAACGCATCCTCACCACTCACGTCGGCAGTCTGCCGCGTCCTCAGGAAGTCGCGGATTTGTTGTTCATGCAGGACCGCGGCGACCCATACGACCCCGCCCGCTTCGATGCCGTCATGCGGCGCGGCGTCGCCGAAGCCATTCGCCGGCAGCAGCAAGCCGGCATCGATATCGTCAGCGACGGCGAAACCAGCAAGATCAGCTACGCCACCTACATTCGCCATCGCCTCACCGGCTTTGAAGGCGATTCGCCGCGGCCCACGCCGCAGGATATCGACGAGCTGCCCGACTACCGCGACAAGCTCGTCAAAGAGGGCGCATCGGCGAAATATTTGCGGCCGGCCTGCAAAGGACCCATCCAGGTGAAGAACCGCGAGCCGCTCGAACAGGATATCGCCCGCATGAAGGACGCCCTGGCCCAGGCGCAGGTGACCGAAGGCTTCATGAACGCCGTGTCGCCCGGCACCATCGCGGTCTTCCAGCCTAACGAATATTACCCCTCTCATGCCGCATACATGGAAGCGCTCGCCGGGGCCATGCGCGACGAATACGAGACCATCGTGCAATCGGGCCTGCTGCTGCAGGTAGACTGTCCCGATCTGGCCATGGGACGCCACAGCCGCTTCCGCAATCTCAGCGACGAAGAATTCCTGCGCGCCGCCGAAATCCAGGTCGAGGCGCTCAATCACGCCTTGGCCCGCGTGCCCGCCGATCGCGTGCGCCTCCATATCTGTTGGGGCAATTACGAAGGCCCGCATACGCACGATATTCCCCTCGAAAAGGTGCTGCCGCTGCTGTTCAAAGCCAAGCCGATGGCTCTGCTGATCGAAGGCGCCAACCCCCGCCATGAGCATGAGTGGGAGATTTGGAAGACGCACAAGCTTCCCGCTGATAAAATTCTCGTGCCCGGCGTGCTCGACTCCAGCTGCAATTTTGTCGAACACCCGCAGCTGGTGGCGCAGCGTCTGGTGCGCTATGCCGAGGGTGTCGGCCGCGAGCGTGTGATCGCCGGCACCGATTGCGGCTTCGGCACCTTCGCCGGCTTCGGTCCGGTCCATCCGTCCATCTGCTGGCTCAAAATGCGGTCGCTGGCCGAAGGCGCGGCGCTGGCGTCGAAGAAGCTGTGGGGCGCGCGGTCTTCGGCATGAAGCGAAGCGAGCACCGGATTCTCACCACCCACGTCGGCAGCCTCATCCGGCCCGGGGAACTGCGCGATCTCTCCGCGGCCGCGGAAAAGGATCCCGCCCAGGCGGCGCACTATGAGTCGGCGCTGCGCCAGGCCGTCGCCGAGGTCGTCCAACACCAGGCGCGCGTCGGTATCGATATCGTCAGTGACGGCGAGTACGGCAAAGCCAGCTGGTCCAACTACATCCTGAAACGCATCAGCGGATTTGAGATTCGCCCCGAGCAGAAGCGCACGCTCCCCTGGCTTGGCCGCGACCGCGAGCGATTCCGCGACGCCATCGCGCAGGATATGCCCCGCCTGCTGACCGGCGTCCCCACCGAAGCCTGTACCGGTCCTGTCTCCTACCGCGACCCCGCGCCCATCCGGCGTGCCATCGAAAATTTCCAGGCCGCTCTGCGGCAGGTCTCGGTGGAAGAGGCATTTCTCACCGCCGTCGCTCCCGGCAGCACCGCCTACGACGGCGTCAACGAGTATTACTCGAGCGAAAAAGAGTACGTCTACGCAATTGCCGACGCGCTGCGCGAGGAATACCGCGCCATCCACCAATCCGGCGTGCTGCTGCAGGTGGATGATGCCGTGCTCGCCAACATGTACGACGAGCTCGTGCAGGCCAGCCCCCAGCGCTATCGGGAATGGGCGAACCTGCGGGTCGAAGCCCTGAACCACGCCTTGACCGGCATCCCCGACGACCGCATTCGCTACCATGTCTGCTTCGGCAGTTGGCATGTGCCGCATGTCGCCGACGCTCCGCTCGATCAGATTGTCGATCTGATTCTCAAAGTCCGCGCCGGCGCCTACTCCATCGAAGCCGCCAACGTGCGCCACGAGCACGAGTGGCGGGTCTGGGAAAATGCCCGCCTGCCCAAAGCAAAGCTGCTCATCCCCGGTGTCATTACTCACCACACCGCCACCGTGGAGCATCCGCAAGCCGTGGCCGATCGCATTGTCCGCTTCGCCCGCCTCGTGGGCCGCGAGAATGTTATCGCGGGCTCCGATTGCGGTTTTGCGCAAGCCGACATGATCCAGCGCGTTCATCCTACCGTCATGTGGGCCAAGTTCGAGGCGCTCGTCGAAGGCGCGCGAATCGCCTCGAAAACGCTCTGGTCGTGAAAGAGTTGATGCCCCCGCTGATACCTGCTATCGATTCGGTTGATACTGCGTTCTGCATGCAATCCACTGATGCCGGCGCATGGTTGTGAATTGTCGAAGGTGCGACCAATATTACCGTTGACATAGATTTCGCCCACGTCATATAATCCAGCAAAACTGGTGGAATGCACGCATTTTGACTCGGGGTCCCTTCCGGCATTTGGGCCGTGTGTACCTGCGCGCCCGGAGTCTCTCAGTAGCCCTAGAGGAGGACCATTCATGAAAACTTTTGCTTTGCGCTGCGCGACGGCAGCCATTGCCTTATCTTTGGCGAGCATCGCTTTCGGCCAGATCACCGCCTCGGTCGGCGGCACCGTATCTGACCCCTCCGGCGCTCTGGTACCGAAAGTCAATGTCAGCGCCCGTAATATCAATACCGGCATCGTGTCCAACACGGTAACCAATGAAACGGGAGCCTATCAGTTTCCGAGCCTGCAGCCCGGCTCTTACACGATCTCGGCCACAGCCGCCGGTTTCCAGACGGCCACTTACAATGACGTGCAGCTCGGGCAGAACCAGCAAGTGCGCCTGAACTTCAGCATGCAACTGGCCACCGGCGCGCAGTCTGTCGAAGTCGAGGTCCAGGCCGACACCGCCATCGCCACCACATCCTCCTCGGTCGGCGGTGTGATCGCTGAGAAAGACGTGCTCTCGCAGCCGCTCGCGAGCCGCAACGTGCTCGATCTGGTCGCCCTCACGCCCGGCGTAATTTCGGTGCCCGGCGTGTTCGTCGGCAGCACGCTGAATTTTGCCGGCGTGCAGCAAAATCAGGTGAACACCACGCGCGATGGTTTGATCACCAACGACGGCCGCTACGCCAACGGCGCCTACTCCGGCATTTTCACGAGTCCCGACATGGTCGAAGAAGTTCGCGTCAGCACCAACCAGATCGATCCTTCGCTCGGCCGCGGTGCCGCGCAGGTGCAAATGCGGACCCGCTCCGGCAGCAACGAATTTCACGGCGCGGCTTTCTGGACCAATAACAACTCCGTCTTCAACGCGGCCACCTACTTTCAGAACCTCCAGCACCAGCCGGTGGATTATGCCAATCGTAACCAGTTCGGCGGCCGCGTCGGAGGTCCGATTAAAAAGAATAAGGCCTTCTTCTTCGTCTTAACGGATGATCAGCGTTACATGACGAAGGTGAATGACGTCGCCACGGTTCTCACCGCGCCGGCCCGCCAGGGCATCTTTCGTTATCTGACCGCCGGTTCGCCGGGCGGCGCCGCGCGAACCAATGGCAACGCCTTTTCGAGCACCCCCTCGGTTGATCTGAACGGAAATATCCTCACCTCGGCCGGCGGCCAGCCGTTATACCTGAATTCGGTCAACCTGCTTGCTGCCGGAGGTCCCAATTTCAGCTCGATCGATCCGCTCTGGTTCGGGCCTCAGTACACGAACAAGTACATGCCGCTGCCCAACAACTACACCGTCGGCGACGGCCTGAACACGGCTGGTTTCCAATGGCAGCAGCCGGAGAACGGAGTGGACGGTTCCACGGGCCAAAGCCCCAGCACCAATCGCAACAACATCACGCTCCGCTTCGACTATCAGATCAACGCCGCTCAGAGTGTCAATTTCGTGATGAGCAAGGAACGGGATTGGGGCGTCAATACCCAGACCGGTATCCCCGATTACCCGGCCGGTTATTTCGGCGATGTGCGGCGGACCCCGTCCTTTTATAGCGCGGCCTGGACGTGGACTATCAGGCCGACCTTGTTGAATGAATTCCGTTTCGGCCATAAAGTCGATACCTGGCAAGGCACTTCCGCCATGGATCTGGGGTGCTGCTGGAATGGCGCGGCGGAGAACAGCGGACTGGCGGCGACCGCCCAGGCGGCCCGCGCCTCCTATCCGCAGTTGAATGGCTCGTTCCTCTACACAGCACCCGGTTCGCTCGGCGCCATCGGCGGGAGCCTGGGGCTGTACGCCGGTATGAATGTCGCATCCCCCCGTCAGACGATCAGCCCCTTCTGGCAGTTTGGCGACTCGCTCAGCTGGATCCACGGATCCCATTCGCTTCAGTTCGGATTCGAAATCGACCGGACGTCCTCGCAATCGGCTAATAGCGGCGGCACCCAGACTACGCGGCCCACCGTGAACCTCGGCATACCCGCCGGTGGAGTGGCGCCGCCGATCACCACGGCTACCTTCCCCGGCATCGGCGCGCTCAACCTCACCACGGCTCAGAATTTGCTGGCTAACCTCGCCGGCGAGGTGGCCAACGTGCAGGAACAATATTGGGTCAACAGCCCGACCGCGACCAACTGGAATTCCTACCTGAACGATTTTCTGTTCTACCGAACCAATCATCAGAATGCCTGGTCCGGGTACGTCAAGGATACGTGGAAGGTCAACCCCAATCTGACCGTCAATGCCGGCCTGCGCTACGACTTTTTCGGCGCGCCTTATCAGGATCAGGGCTTGGCCGGTCGGCCTCTCGGCGGCCAGGCCGGATTGTTCGGAATCTCCGGAACCAGCTTCGCGGCAATGTGGAACCCGTACGCCAATGGCGGCGCGTTGACCACGGCTCAGTTTGTCGGCCCGAATTCGCCCAACCCCGGCCTTGGTGTATACAACAATTACTGGAAGGCCCTCGGTCCTTCGATTGGAGTCGCCTACCAGTTGCCGTGGTTCAAGCGCGCCACGGTCATCCGTGCGGGTTACGGCATCAATTACATCGGCAACGTGGACTTCCTCACGGTGAATACGGGCATCGGTAACTTCCCGGGCCAGACGCTGAATACTCAATTCAATCCGTCGACCTTCGTGAACCTGTCGAGCCTCCTCTCTTCGGGCAATGTGCCGGTGCCGACGGGCACCACGCAGCCCTTCACCCCAGTGCCGCTTACAGGCCCGACCAGCCGCACGGCCACCATCTACGGTTACGCGGACAATCTGCGGACGCCGTACATTCAAAGCTACAACTTCTCGATCCAACGGGAATTGACTTCAACTCTGACGGTCGACTTCAATTTCATCGGCAACAAAGGTTCCGAACTCTACACGAATCAGCAGCTGAACGAGACCAACATCTTTGAAAACGGGATCCTGAATGCCTTCAACACCACCCGGGCCGGAGGCAATGCCCCGCTGTTTGATACGTTGCTGAACGGAATCACGATTCCCGGCGTCGGCACCGTGAACGGCACGTCGTTAACCGGCTCGCAGGCGCTCCGGCAATACTCGGTCACCAATACGATGATCGCGAATGGCTCCGTTGGCGCCCTGGCCAACTTCTTTAATACGACGTCAACCGGAACGGGAGCCAACGGCGGACTGCTTTCCCACGCCGGGCTGCCGCAGAACTTCATTGTCGTGAACCCCCAATTCGCCCAGGTGTTCATGATCGATAACAACGGAAATTCCACCTACAACGCATTCCAGGCCCACATCATGAAACGCCTGACTCACGGTGTGACCGGCCAGTTCTCGTATACGTTTTCCAAAACGCTCGGCGACACGCCGGCCGGCGGCGGCACCTCCGGCGGCATCCGCGACTGGCGGAATATGAGTCTGAGCAAGAGTCTGTTGCCGATTGATCGTCCCCAGCTGTTCCAGTGGAACATCACGTGGGATCTGCCCATCGGCAGCAAACGGGCGCTGTTGGGTAATGCTCCCAAGTGGATGAACACGGTTGTGGGCGGCTGGCAGGTCGCTTCCGCATTCCAATGGCAATCCGGCGTACCGCTCACGTTCTTCCCGGGAAGCGGGACTTCCCTCAACAACGTCGATACGATCGGCTACTTCGCCAGCAACACGGCGGATCTGGTCGGTCAACTGCCCTCCAACCTTTCGACCGTTGTGAAAGGAAATGGCTTCGTCCAATACTTCCCCGGCCTGTCGGCAGTGAATGCGCCGGCCCCAAACTTCGGCGGCGATCCCAATCTGCCGGGACGGTTCACCAATTTGCAGGTAGTCAACGCATCGGGTCAGCCGGTGCTGGCTAACCCGAATCCTGGAACAACCGGGAATACCCCGTACTACATGCCGGGAGTGCGCAGCCCCGGATTGATGGGCTTTAATGCGTCCGCCAGTAAGCTCTTCCGGCTCACCGAGTCGAAGACCATCACGTTGCGGGCCGACGCCATCAACATTTTGAATACTCCTCAATTCGGCTATTACCTGAGCGCTCCGCCGATTGGCCAGCCGCCTCTCGTCGCGATTCAGACTAATATCGATTCGCCGTCATTCGGCCGCATCACGTCGGCAACCGGCAACCGCATGATCACGTTCTACGCTCGTTTCGATTTCTAGAAAGGCGGCAACGCGATTTCCAGCCGGTTGCGCGTCACGCCGCCGGCTGGTGGTTGCCGAAGACCTTTGCTTCTGAGGAATCAGCGGCGCGGGTGCCGGACGCAGCCGACGCCGCAAGCCGCTGGCGCATTCCGCGCTGCTCGCAGAACAAATCGGCGATCACGCTTCGCAGCCAGCGCACCGCCGGATCGTGCGTGTATCGCTCGTGCCAGTGCTGCATGATCACGTAAGAAGGCACCGCAAACGGCAAGCGCAGCACTTTAATGGTTCCCGGCCCCGCCAGGTGTTGCGCCAATTGTCCCGGCAGGACTGCCAGGTAATCGGTGGATGCGAGAATCGAGGAGATGCCCAAAAAGCTCGGCACCGACAACCCAACGTGGCGGCGGATGCCCTTGGCTTCGAGAATTCGCTCCACGATGCCATGTCCGGTGCCGGAGGTGGCGACCGCGAGGTGAGTCTCGCCTTGAAATTGTTCGAGGCTCAGGGCGGCTCCGACGCGCGGGTGATCCCGCCGCGCAGCGCAGACGAATTTTTCCTTGAACAGGCTTTGCTGGCAATAACCGGCGCCCATCGGCGGAATGAACCCGACCGCAAGATCCACTGCTCCCGATTCCAGCAGGCGGGGCGTGGTCTCCGAGATGCGCCGCAAGTCGATCCGCACCGCCGGGGCATCCTCTTTCAACCGCGCCATGAGTTTCGGAATCAGCGTGACTTGCGCGATGTCGGTGGAACACAGCCGGAAGACGCGGTCCGAGGTTCGCGGGTTGAACACGACGTGATGCCCCAGCGCGGTTTGTAATAACTCTTCGGCTTGCTTGAGGAGATCGATAAGCTCGGAGGCATGCGGCGTCGGCTCCATGCCGCTGGAGGTACGGACAAACAGTGGATCGTTGAAATGCTTGCGGAGCTTCGCCAGATTCATGCTGACTGCGGACTGGCTTAGCGACAAATTCTCCGCGGTTTGCGACACGCTGCGCGTGTGGTGCAGTTCGCTGACGACGGCCAGAAGCTTCAGGTCTATGTTTTTCACGCGCGCCCGCAACCCCCCGCAGCAGGAAGCTGTTAGAGCAAGCATATCACAAAATTGCATGCATTATAGGCGGCTTCGGGGCACCCGTGACGAAGAACCGGGAGAAATGCATGCATTTCTCCCGGTAGGAGATGGGTCGGCGGGCGGAAACTCGGCTAGGCCAGCGCCTTGCCGTACAGCGCGAGCAGACGGCTCCAGGCCCTCTCTGCCTCGGGCTCGTTATAAACCCCGGAATCCGGAGGGCACCAGCCGTGCGCGCCCTTGTACACTTCGATTTCGGCGGGCAGGTTCGCCTTGGCGAAGGTCTCCCTCAGAATGTCCTTCTCGTCCGGCTTCTGCGCGTCGTCGTTGGCGGCAATGCAAATTAAAAACTGCGCCTTGCTCTTGGCCGCCTGCAGGTGCGGGCTATTGGGCATGTCCGTCGCAAGCCCGTTGCCGCCGTGGAAAGAGGCGACGGCTCCGACGCGGTCCGGCACGGCGGCGGCGGTGCGAAACGCCATCGGGCCGCCCATGCAATACCCCTGCGTGCCGATCTTGCGATTCTTGGCAACCGAGGGTTGCTGATCGAGCCACGCGATGAACGCCTTCGCATCCGTCATGTGCGTCTTTTCATTGAGGCTTTGGGCTAGCGGCATCAATTGCGGGATCGGGGTGGCGGCGCCTTTTTCGGCGGTCGGCGCTTTCTTAGTGCGATAAAACGGATTCACCACGAGCACCGAATAGCCCGATTCGGCGAGCCGCTTGCCCATCTGGCGCTGCGCCGGACGCAACCCGAAGATGTCGGGCCACAGCAGAACGCCGGGCGCCGTGCCGCTCGATGGATGCACGAAATAGCAGTCGGCGGTGCCATCCGGGGTTTTCACTTCCACGTCCGATTCGGTAACGGATACGGCATTGGCAACGGCCGGCAGCATCATAGCCACCCCGGCGCCCAGTATTTTCCCGAATTGCTTTCGCGTTACCAGACCGAGGCGTTCAAATTCTTTCAGATCCTCGTCAAAATGATCTTGATCGCACATAATCGCTCCTTATCGTTGCCTGATTCCTCTAGAGTGGCGCGGCGGACCGCGCGTATACCGGGCTATTTTATATCACCCGGCATGCCGACAGGGCGGCCGATCAGGGCTTGCAACGGGCGGCGGCGGCGGCCGGATCGCCGGGGCGGAAGCCGCGCTTATCGCGATACACCTGGTGGCAGTGCGCGCAGGCATCGGACAGCCGAGAGGTGAAATCGCTCATGGCTTCCTGATTCCGCGACTGGGCAATGCGGTAGGCTTCTCGTCCGGTTTCGACCAGTTCCTGCGTGTATTTGATCCAATCGGCGCGCTCGACGGGGACCGGCAGACCGTTCTGGCAGCGGCGCCCCGGAGTCAGCAGGAGAGGCGCCGAGTCGGCAATTGCAATCGCGGCGTAGTCCACGATCTGCCAGCCGCTATAAAGACCGGCGCCCCAGGTGGTCCAGGAGAAATCCGCGTTGGCCCCGGCCGGGCCGGCCTTGGGAGGCGCACCGGGATCATTGGTCTGAACGTTGAAAATGATGTTCGAGTTCGGAAACAGAATGGAACGCATCAACTGATTCAAATTGCCCAGGGGCGGAAAGGCGGGACCCGGCGAGGCGGCTGTGGTCGTGGACTGCGGCTTGGCCGCGGTGAGCACGAGGGACTTCAGAGCGGCCTCTTCGGCAGGGAGTTCGTTGGAGCCTGAAGGAAACTTGCCGGCCTGCAGGATGTACGCGACAAGGTCGGCCGTATCGGCGGGCTTCAATTTGCCCGGATCGTCGGCCGGCATGGTATTGCGGATCTTACCCGCCAATTCCGAGAGCGGTTGCGCTCCCCAGGCGCCGAGGAACGCGGAGCCGGCCAGCGGCGGCGCAGCCTTACCTTCGAGGGCATCGCCGTGGCACGGGGCGCACTTCTGTTGATAGAGGGCGCGGCCGCGCGCAGCCTGGGCATCAGTATAAATGCGATCGTCGGCTGTTCGGGCCGGCTGGGCCGATGACACGGGAGCGAGCAGTTGGAACAGCAGACCCGCGGCAATAACAGAGCGGAGCGCGAACGACAAATGGGCTCTCATGGATCTCCGATTATATGCCAGCGTGTAACCGGTTTCTCGTTCAGAGCACTAGCGCGACTTTTTAAGATCGCGGTACTGCCGCCACGTAAAATATGCGCAACCGGGTAAAGCCGAGGCGTAGAAAATCAACAGCAACAGGTTGACGTTTGATTCGACGGTTCCAGAGGGCCGGCCGCTCAGGCTGAAGACCGCCCAACCTCCATACGCCAGAAACAGGGAAACGACGGCAAGTAGAGACCAAAACCGGATCGCCAGTTTCCGTTCCGTCTGGCTGCCTGCCTTTTGGTCTGCCTCCGGGGCAGCCACAACTTCAAAAGATGTCATCTCTTCGGCTCTGATGCTCATACAGCCTCCATCACAACCAGCGTGGGACATCTTGCGAAATCAAACGAGTCCGGCACGTACCCTGGTGCTCTCATTACATAGCGAACAGCATATGTCGAAGGTTAAACGAGCTCTAACGGAGCCGCCGGTACCCGGCTTCACAACCACTAACTATCGAATAATTGAATGACGTTGCCGATTGGCTTAGTTTTGAGAAAGAGGTAACTATGCTAAGCCCTCGGCTCCTTTCGCAACGCGGCAGCGCCACGATCGAAATTTCATTGCTGGCCCCGTGGCTTCTCTTCCTGTTCGTCGGCATGTTCGATATGGGCATATACACCTACACCATGATTGGGGTTGAAAACGCGGCGCGCGTCGCGGCCGAATACACATCGCAGAATCCGAATGTCGCCAGCGACAGCGCGGGCGCGTGCACGCGGGCTCTGGCCGAAATGGCAATGCTGCCGAACGTCGGGAGCCAGTCGAACTGCAATGCCGGAGGCGGAAATACGGTGGTTGTGAGCGCCACCGCTCTCGGTTCCTCGCCGCTGCCGGCCTCCGTGGACGGCCAGCCTGCCACGCAGGTTCAAGTCACCTACACGGGCAACCAGCTAATCCCGATTCCAGGGCTGCTGATGGGAAGGCTCAACATTACGCGATCGCTGCAAATGAGGGTAAAACCGTGACCGGAAATCGCAGTGCCCGATCGCGCGGCGCGACGATCCTGGAGTTCTCTCTGGCCGGGATCGGTCTGATCTTCGTGTTTCTGTCGTTCTTTGAAGTCTCGCGCGGCATGTGGATCTACCAGACGCTGTCGTATGCGGTCCGCGAGGGTGCGCGTTATGCTTCCGTGCACGGCAAGGACTGCGCACCGCCCTACGCACCGAGTCCCGGGTGCCAAGTCACGGTTTCCCAGATCGCGGCCGTGATCAAGGCTGCCGGCCCGGGGATCGACCCGAACACCACCACCGTGACGCTCACACCGGCCAGCGGCAGCGCCACCAGCGACACACTCGCCAACCTGATCGCCAACTACACGACCACCGACTGGCCGCCCAGCTCAGCCTATTCGACGGGGCAGACGGTCCAGGTCTCGGCAGCGTATCCTTTCCGCACTTTCCTGGCCATGTTCTGGATGGGCAGCCGGCCCGTCGCAGATTCGCAGGTCTTCACCTTGGGCGCATCGTCGACCGAAACAATTCAGTTCTAGGAGACTATTCCACAAGCGCTACCTGCTGAAGCGGTGAAACGCCTCCGGGAAGCGAGGTGTAATTGTTGTTGAAGGCGGTGGTGCCCTGAAGGGTCACGTAGTCGGCCACCACCATGGTGTATTGCGTGTCGGTACTCGAGTTGCCATACATGACCACACCATTTTTCGGGTTGTAAATCACTCCCTGATAAACCGCGGTGCTGCCGCCTCCGTAATTGTCGGGATTGCCCGTGGGCGCGCTGCGATCATCAAAAAACAGGATACCGGCATAAGCGCCGGTGGCAGGCGCGGTCAGACTCACGGTCGAATTCGCGTTGATGTTAATCGCCCCGTACGCCTGATTTCCCTTGTCGGTTTGACCAAACGTGTTATAGAAAAACACATTCGTGCCCGAGATGACAGAATTCGCGCTCTGAGTGCTCAGGCCGCCGCCGGCGAGTATGTAAGTACCGGCTGAGAAGGTGACCGTTGCATTCTCAACGCTGATTCCGCCGCAATACGTGCCCGGCTGGAGAGTGATGTTGCCGCTCTTGGCGTCATAATTCTTAAAATCGCATTCGTAAGTCGGCGTAGCTGGTACAGGCAAGCCTGCCAGCGGATCCGATGCCGGCGCAATCCCGGTGTTGGCGGAAGGGGCCAAGGGCGCGTGGGTACAGACGTTGCCTACGACATCATATTCTGGCGCGGTGATCGTGGCGCTTCCGTTCGTCGATAACGCGCAGGCGTTGTTGCTATCGACGAGGACGCCGCAAGACGACGTCAGAGCAGCCGTCCCGCCCACCGAAATCGCTCCCGCCATATTGGGATCGAGCGCATAGATGCAATCGGTGGCACCCACCACAGCGGCCGTCGAACGGCCCACCACCAGCCCGCTGAAATTTCCGAGGACAGCCGAAAACAACTGCGGCACCCTCTGATACGTCCGGTAGACAACCCAATAGGGCGCGCTCCCAATTCCAGAAGCCGTGGGGGGAGCCGAATTAAGCCCGGTCTGGTAGGTCACCGAACCCGTCGAACTGAACCCATGGGCCTGGGCATAGAGGCATCCGTCCTGAATCGGATCGGCCGGCGTCGTGATGTTGGTTGGGCACGCAGTCTCGCTGGAAGCGCATACGACGGTTGCTCCACATGTGTAACTCGCCCCGCCATTGGTCTTATGAAACGAGACCATAGCAGACTGCGCCGCGGCTTCCGCGGCCGACTGCGCGGTCATCTTGACATAGTGCATGTATCCTAAGTCGGTCACTAGGCCTAGCATCCCGAACAGAGGGATGCTCAGCAGGGTTGCCATCAGTAGGACTTGCCCGCGTTGTTTGTTTCCTTTTCCGCGCATCAGTTCCTCCCAGGAATTTCGAGGGACCGGCTCCACAGACCGTCACGAGACGGATGTGCCGGCGGCTCCAGTAAGTCTATGCTGCCGAATGGGAGGGTAACAAGCTGCCAAAGGTAAGCGCGCCCCTGGGACGAGTAAGACAACGAATGGCCACTGTCGAGGGTTAATCGGGTTGGGCCGCGGCACGGAGCACAGTTTGCGGAGGGGCACGCCGATTTTCGCCTTTTCGGGAAACGTACAATTCGGAATCGGAAGAGGATTCGTTGCAGCTATGGAGCTTAGAAGTGCACCTCGCTTTGTACAAAGCGAACGCCTTCGCTCCAATTTGCAGCAGTCTGCCTATCGGAATCCTTGGCCGAGATCGAGCTTCGCGCATCGGCACCTAACCTCACTGACCTCATTATCTCGCGCGCGTGCAAAAAAGCGGCGTCGCGGAGTACGGGACGTGAGGAATAAATGGCGAGTTTTGAAGCGGATCAAGAAATGTTCGCCGGGTTGTGATTTCTATTTAGGGACCGGCGGGTGCTTCCGGCCTGGCGCGCCATTACGACGCCCGATTGGATTTCCTTGTACAATCCTTGGCGAGGGGAAAACGGACATGAAATTTGTGATTAGTTTAATGGTGACGGCGCAATTCGCGCTGGCACAGGGGCCGTCCGCCGGCCCGTGCGCGCCGCCGGCTCCGGCTCCGCGCGCGAATCCACCTGCGGCGCGCGCTCCTCGCGAGACCGTTCCGGCAACGCCGGAAGACCGCGCGGCGATAGCCAGACTCTCAGACCTCCCTGCCTGGCATGCGGGAGCGGGCGATGGCGATTTTTCGATCGGGCCTGAGTACGCGCCTGCTCCGGAACAGACCAAACGCGCCGGCGTTCCCGAGGGCCGGGTTGTTGAATTCGTCATGAATTCGGCCGAGAGCAAGTTCTATCCCGGCGTCAACGGGCCGTTTGAGCGGCACGTCTGCGTTTATGTACCCGCCCAGTATGTGCCGGGCACGGCCGCGCCCGTGATTGTGTCGGCGGACGCCTACGGGATGCGCTACGGGTTGCCGACCATTCTCGACAACATGATTGCCGACCACCGCCTTCCGGTGATGGCGGCCGTCATGATTGCCAATGGCGGCGCCGAGCGCAGCATGGAATACGACACGGTTTCGGCCAAGTACGCCGATTACGTGGAAGCAGAGGTCCTGCCGCGTGCCGAGAAGGAGGCCCACATCAAGCTGACGAAGGACCCCGAAGGCCGGTTGACCTTCGGAGGAAGTTCGGGCGGGGCCGTGGCCTTGACCATGGCCTGGTTCAAACCGGAGCTTTACCACCGCGTTCTGACATACTCCGGCACATATGTCGATCTGCGGAACGGCCCCGAAGCCCCGCACGGCGCGTGGGAATATCTCGAACACTTCATTCCGGATAATCCGGCCAAGCCGCTGCGGGTCTGGATGGAGGTCGCGCAGAATGATATCGGCGCGGACAGCGCATCCTCGAATCGCCGGAACTGGGTCATTGCCAACCAGCGCATGGCGGCGGTGATGAAGGCCAAGGGCTATCACTACGAGTTCGTTTACGCGAAGAACGCGGGCCACGTCGACGCCAAGGTGATCAACCAGACCTTGCCGCAGGCACTCGAATATCTTTGGAAGGGTTATCGGACTCAGAAGTAGCTGTGCGGAAGAAAACATAGCCCACGATGCAAAAGAAGGGCATCGGTAACTCGGGAGGGAAACTTCAGATGAAAACCCCACTGGCGAGGCTCAAACCAGATCGCCGCGGTTTCCTCAAGGGGCTTGGCGCCCTTGGGGCCGCGGGTTGGTCATCGTCGGCGGCCCACGCGTTCGCGTTGCCGGAAGACAAGATTAAGGTAGTCCATTACTTCAGCACTCCTGGCGACGCGCAAGGACGGCAAGGCCAGCCGATGGTCAATCAGTCCGCCAACGTGGTCATGATCGAGACCGAACGGGGACTGGTAGGAATCGGCGAGGGCGGGGAACCGCGCACCATGGACGAATGCGCAAGCATGTTGATCGGTTTGGACCCGTTCCGAATCGACAACTTGTGGCAGCGGATGATGCGGGGCTACTTTTATCCCGCCGGCCGGGAGAAGCTCCATTCGCTTGGCGCGCTGGATGTGGCGTTGTGGGACTTAAAAGGAAAAGCGCTCGATGTCCCGGTTTGGCAACTGCTGGGCGGAAAATCGCGAAACTACATCGAGCTGTACTCGACCGCCTTCCCATTTCGTGGCGGAACGGTGGAAGATGCGGCGCGCGCCTGCGTGCAAGCAGGCTTTCGCACGTATCGGTACGCCACCGACAACCCGCGCGAGCGCGTGGTGGACCGTTTCAAGCTGGTCGGCAAGATGTATGACGATTGCGTGCTCCTGCACAAGGCGACTGGAGATGGCGGATGGGCCATCGACTTTCATACCGAGCTCGATCCGAGCGACGCGATCAATCTCGCGACGATGCTCGAACCGCTGCATCCGTACTTCTGCGAGGACCTGATTCGCAGCGAGAACGTGACCTCGTACGAGCACATCCGCCAGCGGACGCGCGTGCCGATCGCGGTTGGGGAACAGTTCGGCTACAAGTGGGACATCAATCAACTGATCGAGCACGAGCTGATCGACTACGCGCGCGTGACGCTGCCCAATGTGGGAGGAATCACGGAATTCATGAAGATCGCTGCGCTAGCCGAGACTCATTACATCGGAATGATTCCGCACTTCACCGGACCCATTTCCGAAGCCGCGCTGGTCCAGTGCCTCACCGCGACATCGCTGACGGCGTTGATGGAGATGCTCGGCGACGGAACGCGCACATGGCCGTACCTGCCCAAGGTCTACGACTTCAGGCAAGGAAAGTTGTGGCCGAACGACCGGCCGGGCCTGGGCGTGGAGGTGGACAGAACGAAGCTTACCCAGATCGGTAGATACGATACCTACCGCGCCGGCATGCTGCTGAACCAGCGGCCCGACGGCTCATTCACGAACTGGTAACGGAGCTCCGAGGAAGCCAGAATATGAAAAAACCTTGCGCTGGTTTTGGTTTGCGGTTGGCCTCCGGGTTCGGTCTGGCGCTCGCCCTAATATCGGTGTCCGGAGCCGGGGCTCAGGAGAAAGCGCCGTTCTGGAGCGCCGATTTGAACCAGATTCGGCAGACAGCACGCACGATTCCCGGCGCGCGGCCGCTCCGGGTCAATGTCCTGAAATTCGCCGAAAGCCGCCGCACCAAGAACTTCTCGGTAAAGGGAATGCCCAGCGAGCCCAGCGTGCAGGCCCGCACGGTCTACCAGGTGGTGTATCCGGACGGTAGCATCATGATCGATTCGGGCATGGACCGGCAGGTTCACAAATTTTTCGGCCGCGGCGTCGAAGAGCCGTATTTTCCGGAAGCCGCAAGCCAAGTGGAGCGGGCACTTCGTGGCGCCCGGTCTATCGTGATGACTCATGAGCACGGAGATCACATCGCCGGCGTCATCCGGACGCCATTTTTTGCCGAACTGGCGCCCAAAACGATTGTGACCAGAACCCAGGTGCAAACGCTTCTGACCAATCCGCAGATGCCGGAAATCCGGCTGACCCCGGAGATGGCCGCGCACTACATCGTGATCGATTACGAGAGATATTTTCCCCTGGCCCCCGGGTTGGTGCTGATCAAGGCTCCGGGGCATACGCCGGGATCGCAGATGATCTACCTGGCGCTGCAATCGGAGCGGGAATATGTCCTGGCCGGGGACGTGGCATGGCACATGGACGGGGTTCGCCTGGTTCGCGGAAAAGATGCGGCCTGGATCAAGGAAGACGAGAACGCGCTGGCGGCCGAGCTGAAATGGCTGAACATGCTCGGCACGACAGAGAAGAACCTGTTCGTGGTGATCAGTCACGACGACGAGCAGCGGCAGGAGTACGTGCAGCGCGGCGTGCTCGGAGATGGCTTGGAGTAAAGCGATGACAGGAATTCGAGGGAAAGGCGTTGGGGCGACCTTGATGCTGGCGTGCTCCGGATTGGGGTTGGTGCTGTTCGCGCAATCGAGAACCGGGGAAGACCGGCTCCAGGCGGGCAATCCCAGAACGGCCGTACTCAAGCCCGCTTCCTCACCCTATATCGACGCTCATGTCCATATAGACCAGCACGAGCCGGAAGGCGCGGTCGAGCTCCTGTTGCGCGCGATGGACGGTCTGAACGGGGCGAAAGCTTTCATCCAGACAGAGCCATATGGCCCGGACAACCCGGGGAGATGGGATGCCGAGATGATCCTGCCGGCGGTGAAAAAGCACGCAGACAAATTGATGGTGCTGGGCGGCGGCGGAACTCTCAATCCGATGATTCTCGAATCCTGGCGAACGGGCGATTCCGGACCCGAAATCCGGAAGAAATTTCGCGAGCGTGCCGAAGCACTTCTGCGGGAAGGCGTAGCGGGATTCGGGGAGTTGTCAACGGAGCATCTCTCTCTGCCGCAGTCTCCGGTGAAGGATTACGAATATGCGCCCGCGGATCAGCCATTGATGCTGCTGCTCGCCGACATTGCCGCCGAGCATCACGTTCCGATCGGCCTGCATATGGAAGGCGTGCCCAACGACATGCCGATGCCGGCGGAGTATCAGGCGCCCAATCCGCCGGAGCTCCATGCAAATATCGCGGCCCTCGAACGGCTGCTGAGCCACAACCAACGAGCCAACATCATCTGGGCGCACGCCGGCGCCGACAACCTCGGGTATCGCACACCCGAGTTATGCCGGAGGCTGCTGCAGGCCCATGCGAATCTGTACATGGAGATCAAGTATGATCCGAATTTCCCCGGTAAGGATCCGCCGATGGTGAATGGCAAGCTGAAGCCCGAATGGTTGAAACTGTTTTCCGATTTCCCCGACCGCTTTCTTATTGGGAGCGACCAGCACTACGATCCGCCGGCGACCGCGCCTCTGGCGCGGGCGCAACAGAATGCTTTCCTGACGGATCAGCTTCCGCCGGATTTAAGGCGCAAGATCGGGATGGAAAACGCGCTGCGGATTTACGGGGTGCATCCTTGATGCCGGCGTGAGTTGGCTGGGAGGCAGGGATTCGAACCCCGATACGCAGCGTTTCGGCGGCCTGGCAGCAACGCCAGCTTGCGCTACGCTGAACTCAACCCAGCGCGGGCTGGCATCGTGCCATTACACCGGATCCTCGCACCTTCCCTGCGCCGAGCTCATGTACCGGGCTCCAAATTAATCGAGGCCCGTTTCCGCATCCCGTTGTTTGGCGGTGACGCGAATTCGGTTCGTATCCGAGGACGGGGTGAACTCTTCGTCAAAGGGCATGTAGTCATACGTCTGGGCAACGGGAAGCCAGCGTGTCAATCCGGCGGAATGCAATGATCGAGGGTCACTCATTGAGTATGCTGAACGGTCAGAACGCTACTGGACGGGGACTGCGCACCATTTAAGGTAGCAACGATTGGATAATCGCCGTCTGGCATCGACGCGGGGATCTGAATTGCAATTTGATACGCCGCCGCATAACTGCTGAGGACTGCCCCGAGCACTGGAATGGCGGTTCCGCCTAACGTGACGGTCACGGGACTTTGTGTCGGTGGCGCGACCGCGGTTGGCTCCTGTCCGGCGGGCACCAAGGGATTGGTCGGTCCGAAGCCCGTGCCCCAGAGAGTGATCACCTCGCCTGGTTTGGCCGCAACAGTCGTTACCCCAGGAAATGTATCGTTCTTCGCGGCAATGCTGTAATCCGCGTGTGTGGCTACCGGCTGATTCCCCGGCCATGGAAAGAACGCGGGGCTGTACAGTAGCGAACTGGTGGTGAACGGCGTGCTTGCGCCGCCACCCGTTGTGACGACTACCTGGACCGGACCATTCCCCACATCTGGAGCCTGCACGTTAATCTGTCCGGGCGAGATGGCATAGATGTAGGCGGGTTTGCCCCCGATCGTGACGCTTACGGTGTCCAGTTGCTTCGGAAGCTGCCCGTTGATAATGGCCTTGCTCCAGTCGTCGTAGGGAAGAGGAGTAAAGTTCGATCCGTATATAGAGACGAAGGCTCCGGAGGCTACGCCGTGCTGCCCGCCTGCGGCATTAGCGACTGATGTGATTACGGGAGCGGAGAGGTGAATTGGATCGGCGAGCAGGATGATGGCGTCGAATGGCGCGAGAGTGAGGGAATCGGAGACGGCCTGCCCATTGTTGATATCGGGTGCTTGGGCTCCTTTGATGCGATGGATTCCGGTGCGGTTGAGTGCGCCTGCTAGATCGGTCACGGAAAACGTGTGCGGCTGGGCGAAAGGATTGATCAAAACAAATCCATTCTCGAAATCCCTTCGCCATGGGCCCACACCGCCCTGGTAGATCTTGACATTATCGATCGCAACTTTGCCGCCGCCGTTCGTGAGGAAAAAGTTGATCGACCAGTTTCCAGCGGAGGGAATAGTGAACGGAAAGTGCAGGGTTCCGGAGTCCCCTGCGACTGTCCCTGGTACAAGGGCGTGGTCCAAACTCTGACTACCATTATTTACGCCGATTCGAAACCCGGATTGTGCGCAATCTATAGTTTCGAGGATCCGCCAGTCGAATATCAGCAGGTACGTTACCCCGGCACTGAGGGGAATAACCGCCGGATTCGTCCGCACGCTGACGGTACCTTGCTTCGTATGGTCTGGATTACTGAGTACCAGACTTCCGCCACCAGAAATGAACTCGCCGGCGGCCTGTGTAATTGAAACCGCAGTCGACGGATTTCCGATGAACGAGTTTGGAAGGACTCCGCTCTCGAAGCCTTCCTGAAACACAAGCGTGCCCGGATTCGCCAGCTCGCTAGCATCTGCCAGGGGCTGTCCGAGGTACCCTTTCTTCGTGCGATCCTCAATTGCGTTTCCGGTAGAATCCACGGAGTATTCGTCAAACCAATAAGGCGCGCTTAATGAGTCTTTGAGGGAATATTCATAAAATCCATTACCGAGAAGGGCCGTACCCATTGAGAGGCGGTGCTGCTGGAGGTCCTGAGATGTGGGAGTGAGGTAAGCGTTCGAGAAGTTCTCCGTGTTAAAGTCGGAAGCGTTTATGCCGCAGGCCTGCATGATATTGAGTTGAGGAGCCCGCAGAAGCGTCTGCATTCGTAAATACGAGTCGAACTCCACGCGCCAGCTAGCCGGAGAGCTGGAGGCGATTGGGGCGCCGGGTTGGTTCCACCATGAATTGAAACACTCGAACGTGTACCCGTTAACGAACGGCGCTAACGCAAACTGGGGTGCTCCCCCTGCATTGCCCATTATGAGTTGCGAGCCATTCGTGTCCAAGTTAATCTGCTGGAGCATTTTGGCCTTAGCAGCGCGTATCATCTCGCTCGTAGATGCCGGGGTCTCGTCCCTTAGTCCGTTCCGGTTCCAGTCGTAGTTAAAAAGCGCAGGATCATCATTGTGCGGAAAATCAGGGTTGAGCGCATCCTCCATGAAATGAAACCAGACGCCATCCCACACACCCGATGGAAAAATCTGAGTATTGAGGAAATTGGGAAGGGCGGTCCGCCATGTCTGGCCGTTGACGACAGGCACGAGGTCCGAGATATTCATGTAAAAGAGATCCGGAAAGTTCACCGGACCGATGACGTTCCCCGAAGTATCGGCTGACTTCCACTCGTCCGGCGTGCTCTTGACTAGCTGGTAATCTAAATCGATGTTGCTGCCAAATGGCGGCGTTGTTATTTGCTGTCCTTCGAGCATTCTTTGAGGGAGGATGACGGCATTGGGATTCAATGTGCGGATGCGGTGAATTGAATCGGGGTCCAAGGTTTGATTGTGAATGGAGAGGCCCGCAATTACATCGGCAAAGGCTAGGCGGCTCTCGATCTGCGCGACCGTGTAAGTAAATGGCCGCTCATCCCAGCCAAATTGGGCCATCTCGTGTGTGCCCTCCAGAATGTAATTGCCCAGACGCGGAAAGGGGGCCGTCGCCAGGTAATTCCACGAGGGAGGAGGCGCGCTCTGCGCGGTCACGTCCTGCCGGTAAACGAAAATGTTATCGATGACGAGCGAAACCGCAGCGGCTATGCCCAAGTGCAGAACATAGGCCGATCTACCAGCAGTCTGCGCACCCGTTGAGAAGGTCCCTGTCACTTCGGAATTTTTTAGCATCGTTGGGATGACGACCTGCGATGCCTGGTCAGTCGTTCCGGTGGGCTGGAACCATAGATAAAAAAGGGTGTCGGCGGTTCCAGGAGAGATGATCCGATAATCAAACTTGATCGTGTAGATTGTATTCGCGCCAATCGGTATTACGAACGGATCCGTGATGAATCCTCCCGGGTTGTTGAGGAGGAGTGAGGCTTTGCCCGAGATAACCCGGGAAGGATCGGTGGTCACCGTTGCACCTTGCAGTTGAATTCCAGATTTAAGCGTTGGCGCGGTTTTTTCGCCGTTCTCGAAGGCGATCACCTTCCCAGTAGCGTCCGTGATCTGAATATTATCAATCGAGATTGCGCCCGTGGATCCAATGTTCCAAAGGACTTGGTAATCGGAATAATTCGCAAGTGTGCTGGTAAGAGTAATATTACCGGTCGCGCCAGACGTCCCCACGATCGGCACAGCTTTCAGAAAGTTAGCCTGAGAGGCTGCCGTTGCCGAAAAGAACTGCACTACGAAGTAGTTGCTTGGGGGCGTGAGGATCTTGTACTGGAATGTCACTGTATATGAATGGTTTGGAGTAAAGGGAAGAACCGAAGGATTGGTCGAAAGAAATGCGGTATTCGATGCTGAGCCAAAATACGACCCTTTGATCGATTCGCCACCTGCGATGACTTCGCCTTGGTTTGACGTGAGCGAGCCCGCTGGGCCGAGGGAGAATGCCGAACCGAGGGTCGGAGCGACGGTTTCGATATCGTCCGAATAGATTTGTGTGTACTGCGCCTGCCAACGAACCGGAGTTCCGGAGCCGCCTTGAGCCCACAAAGAGGAGCTGAGGCAGAAGCTCCAGAAGAAGAATTCGAAAATATGATGCAGGCAGACACAATCGCTTGTGCGGTGCATAATCATTGGACCTTTTTGTAGACAACAGTGCACAACCACTTGGCATAGCTTACGATACGGGAATTCGGTTTTTCAATTTGGCACGAAGGTTCTCGTAGACGCGCCAGCATGGGCCCTTTTCCGGAACGAAGCGGCCCGGTGGAGATCGAGTGTCACTGGAGTTCAGAAGGATAACCAGAGTGTCGACAGAGAACTGAGAATCTCAATTAAGGCGTCTGTCCCTCTTGTCCTTTGTCCTTTGGACTCTTACAAAAAGGCGTCTGTCTCCTTTTGTCTTAGATGCAGCGGAGAGTTGGCTGGGAGGCAGGGATTCGAACCCCGATACGCAGATCCAGAGTCTGCAGTCTTACCGTTAGACGACCTCCCAACAGGAGAGACTTTATTTTAACAAACCCGGGCGCGGGCGTTCCAGAACACGCTGCGTAGTACACTGGGGTTTCGCAATGAACAAGTGTCTGCGGCTCTGCGTCGTGGCGGCGCTGGGGCTTTCCGCTGCCTCCGCGGTCGAGTGGAAAACACTGAAGCCGCAAGGATATGTCAGCGATTTCGCGCGCGTCATCGATGCCGGCACGAAAGAGCGGCTGGAGAATTATTGCGGGATCGTCGAGCGCTCGACGGGGGCGCAGATCGCCCTGGTTACGATTCCCTCCCTGGAAGGGGAACCGATCGAGGATGTCGCCAACACGATTTTTCGGGCGTGGGGCGTCGGGCAGAAGGGCAAAGACGAGGGCATCCTGCTGCTGCTCGCCATCCGGGACCGGCGCAGCCGGCTGGAGGTGGGGTACGGCCTGGAGCCGATTCTTCCGGACGGACTGGACGGCAGCATTCTGCGGGAGATGCGGCCGGCGTTGCGGCAGCAGCGCTACGGTGAGGCATTTCTGGCGGCGGCCGATACGATCGGGAGCGATATCGCGGCGGCGAAACACGTGGCGCTCAACGCGCCGCTGCAGCGCCGCATGCGGCCGACGGCGACCGATTCGATTCCATGGCCGATGGTGCTGGGCGGCATTTTTTTGCTGTTCTGGTTGATGCGGGCAGGCGGGCCGCGCGGCTACGGCGGCGGCGGGGGCGGCGGATTCCTGCCGGGGTTGATTCTGGGCAGCATGATGAATCGCGGTTCCTGGGGAAGCCGGGGCAGCGGGGGGTTCGGGGGATTCGATTCGGGCGACGGCTTCGGAGGTTTCGGGGGCGGGGACTC
>DATGII010000158.1:0-9648 GCA_035295805.1 Bryobacteraceae bacterium
CCTCAGGAAAGTCGGCCGGCCCGCCTTCCCCGTAGCGATACATCTCCGCCAGCGCGAATTGCGCCTCGGGAATATTCTGCTCCGCCGCCAGCTTATAAAACCGCAGCGCCTCGGCCGGGTTTGGCGCCACCCCGAGGCCCAACCGGTAGTCCTCTCCCAGTGCCAGTTGCGCCTTGGAGTCGCCGGCCAGGGCCTTCTGCAGCAGTTCCACCGGCTCTTGCGCCGCGGCACACAAGCAGACCGGCAGAAGCAGGATCGCGACTCGCACCGCGTGCTTCATAGCCGTTTGGTATAGAATATCAGCCGCAAGGAACTAACA
The DNA here is from genome assembly GCA_035295805.1 of Bryobacteraceae bacterium. Taxonomy (GTDB): domain Bacteria; phylum Acidobacteriota; class Terriglobia; order Bryobacterales; family Bryobacteraceae; genus PSRJ01. The sequence continues at coordinate 320 of DATGII010000158.1, forward strand.
TGAGCGCGCCACAAAACCCTCCAAAATGGACGCCTTATCTGCTCAGCGTGCTCCGCATCGCCATCGGCCTCATCTTCTTCCAGCACGGCGCCGAAAAGATCTGGGGCTTCGCGGGCGGACGAATAGACCACAACTTTGCCACCATGCACGGGTTCGCCGGCCCGCTCGAAGTCATTGGCGGTGCTCTCATTACCCTCGGGCTCTTCACGCGCACGACAGCCTTCCTCCTTTGCGGCGAAATGGCGGTCGCCTATTTCACCCGCTGGGCGCCTCGCGGCTTCTGGCCGATTACCAACGGCGGTGAAGAGGCGGTAATCTTCTGCTTCGTCTTCTTGTGGCTCGTTACCTCCGGTGCAGGTCCCTGGAGCGTCGATTTCCTGCTGCAGCGCAAGACCCGCTTCGCCCCCGCCAACGTCTCGGTGGCCGGATCGGGCGAGCCTCTGATTGTTAAGAACGGTTAAGAAGGGTCAAGGATTGTTAATGAAAGACGCACTCTCTACCTGGGAGCCCTACGGCCGCTCCCTCGTTCGTATCATCCTGGCCTTCACTTTCTCACTCCACGGATTCCGCCACGCCCTCGGTGTCTTTGCGGTTTCCGGGGGCCGCCGAGCCGCCAGCCCCATGGCTTTGGATGGCCTGCATCTCTCGGCCCTGATGGGCTGCGTGGAAATTGCGCTGGCCGTGCTGCTGCTGCTCGGCCTCTTCACCCGTGCGGTCGCCATCCTGCTGAGCTTCGAATTGTTCGCAGCCTATCTCTACTCCGCCGCGCCGCGCGGCGCCTGGCCCATTCGTAATGGCGGCAATGAGACTCTCGTTTATCTGCTCGTCTTCGTCTACCTTGCCGTCGCCGGCGCCGGCCTGTGGAGCCTCGACCGTCTTCGTGGCGCGCGACCCGAACCTGCCCGATCATAGGGGAGACATGAAGCTCCGCCTTGCCGGATTCGCATTGGCCTGTCTATCCGTCCTCGTTCCGCTCGCGGCCCAGCCCGTGCCGGACAAGCCCCTTATGGTGGAAGACGTCTTCAAAAACGTCCAGGTTCTCAAAGGCATCTCCGTCACCGAGTTCATGGACACGATGGGCTTTTTCTCGGCCTCGCTGGGCTTCAACTGCACCAATTGCCACACCAACGATAGCCTCGGCAACTGGGCCAAATATGCCGACGATATTCCGGCGAAGCGTACCGCCCGCCGCATGATCCAGATGGTCAATGCCCTGAATAAGGAAAGCTTCGCCGGGACCCGCGCCGTCACCTGCTACACCTGCCATCGCGGCGGGGGCCATCCCAAGGTGATTCCGAGCCTTCTCGAGCAATACAGCACGCCTCCTCCCGAAGACCCCAACGAAGTCGAAATTCACGCCCAGACCAAGGGCCCCACGGCTGACCAGATCCTCGATAAATACATTCAGGCCGTCGGCGGTGTCGAGCGTCTCGCCGGCTTCACCAGCTTCACGGCCAAGGGCACCTACGGCGGATACGACACCGATTTCCTGAAAGTCCCCTTCGATGTGTTCGGTAACGCCCCGGCGCAGCGCGCGACGGTGGCTCACACCCCGATCGGCAACAACACCACTGTTTTCGACGGCCGCTCCGGTTGGATCGCCGCCCCCGATAAGCCCGCCCCGCTGCTGACCTTACCGGCCGGCCCCGACCTCGACGGCCTCAAGCTCGACGCGCAACTCGCCTTCCCCGGCGGCATAAGGCAAGCGCTCAGCCAATGGCGCGCCGGCTTCCCTGTCACCAGCATCGGCGATCGTGATGTCCAGGTGATCCAGGGCGCCACTGCCAGTGGCACGCGCGTAAAGCTGTTCTTCGATAGCGATTCCGGCTTGCTCCTGCGCGTTGTGCGCTACGCGAATTCGGTGGTCGGCATCAACCCCACGCAGGTGGATTATTCCGACTATCGCGACGTCGCCGGGATCAAACTGCCGTTTCACTACACTGTCACCTGGACCGACGGCCAGTCTAACATCGACCTGACCGACGTGCAGCCAAACGCCGCCATCGATGCCGCCCGGTTTGCGCGCCCGGCTCCGGCTCCGCCGCCTCCCGTGGGAGCTCAACACTGACGCCTTCGAGCCGTTGACACAGATAAGGGCTAATGCTAAATTTCTCGTGGTTTTTATTCCCGAAGTACCTGTACAGGAAGCGACTATGAAAAATAAGTTCTTGATGCTGCTTTCCGTTAGCGCAGCTCTCTACCTGTTGTGTGCGCCTGTTTTCGCACACCACGGCACCGGCGTGTCGTACGACCAGAGCAAAGCCTACACCGTGAAGGCCACCGTCGTCGAGTTCCGTTATGCGAATCCGCATCCGCAGCTCTTCTTCGATGTGAAGAACGACAAGGGCGAAGTGGTTCACTGGAGCGGCGAGATTGCCCCCAATCCGGCACAGCTGCAGCAGGATGGCTGGGGCCGTAAGCGTTCGGAAGCCGCGCTCGCGCCGGGAGCGGAAGTCACTATTACGTTGGCGCCATCGAGGCTGGGTACCCCGGTCGGCCTGATCAATAAAATCGTCGGCGCCTCGGGCGAAAGCATTCTCGGCTTGACCCCGCTCGGCGGCGCTCCGGCCGCAGGCGAAGGCAAACAATAAACGGCGAGAGGGATTATGAGGAATCGCTTCTGGTCTGTGCTGGGTGTGTGCGCCCTTGTGGGGCTCCCGGCGGTTTCCGTCGCGCAGGGTCGTGGGGGACGGGCGGCCATCATGGCCGGCGATCCCGCCAACGCGAACAAGTCTTACGATAAACACGACTTGTCCGGCATCTGGACGCGCAACGGAACGCCAGGCGGTTATGGCGGCGGCAGCACCTGCGGAAATTGCGGCGATCGCGGCTTCAACAATGACGTCCCCCCGTTCACCGCTCTCGGACAAAAGATGTTCGACGCCAACAAGCCCTCGTACGGCCGCAATCTGGGCAGCCCCGAAGCAAACGCGCACCCGGAGGAAGCGATCGGCCGCCGCCGCGCCGTGCCGCCCGCCAATGGAACCGATCCCTACCAATACTGCAATCCCGAAGGCGTCACCCGCGCGCTCATTTATCCCGACCCGGTCGAGTTCAACGTCCTCGCCGACCGGATCATGCAGCAGTTCGAATGGACCTACGCCGTCCGCACGATCTGGACCGACGGCCGCAAGCTCATCGACGATCCCGACCAGTTGCGCTGGTGGGGTTACTCTACCGCTCATTGGGAAGGCGACACCTTCGTGGTCGAATCCAACGGCTTTGACGAACGCACGTGGGTCGACCATTTCGGTTATCCGCACAGCAACGCCATGAAGCTCGAGGAGCGCTATCGCCGCACCGCTTATGACGTGCTCGAGCTATCAATGACCATCACGGACCCCAAGATCTACACCAAGCCGTGGACCAGCCAGCTGAAGCGCTTCCGCCTGCTGCCCAAGAGCAGCATCAAGACCATTGACGGGTGGGCCGGCCTGTTCGAAGATCTCTGCGCGCCGGCCGACGAGGTCGAAAAATTCGATCGCCTGGTGCGCGATCCGGCCGGCGGCGTCGTTCACTAGTTACCTCGCCGCGGTCACGCGCGGTCTACTTGCCCACCATGTGCGGCGCGTCGCGCTCGCCCTCGGTGCACACGTACTCTCCGATCTCATCGTTTACATCGAGATCGGCCACTCGCTTGATAATCCACGGCGCCCGATACGCTCCCGCGTCCACAATCGTGTACTCGATCTCCAAATGGCCCAGATCCGGCCGCCGCAGCCGCTCGATTACGTGCAGCATCTCCGAATGTCCGTGCCCTTGTGAATCGAGCCAGGTCTTGTCGTTGAACCCGATCGTATCCACGACGAGCGTATCTCCTTCCCATCGGCCGATTGAGTGTCCCATCCAGGAGGGATTGGGATCTTTGGGATGCCCTCGGCCATCCAGGTAAACGGTGCGGTGGCTCGGGATATCATCTTCGAACAGCATCACGAGCCGCCTCGGCGTTTGCAAAATCTCGTAAGGAAACAGCGCGCCGGCCGCCGTCATGCCGCGCGTCAGGCACCGTGCGCCCGGCGCGTCCTTGAAGTTGTTGGCCGCGCGTTCTTGCAACAGTCTCTGCATCCACGGCAGTGGTTCGGGTTTGCCCGGATCAACCGTCCGCTGCGCGTACCAGACGCCCGTGAAATCGGGTCTGCCTTCCGGCGTGCGCGGCGCCGCTCCTGCCGGCGTTGCATGCGGCGTGATCTGATCGACCCGGAATTCGCGCCCGTCTCCCAGCGTGTTCAGCTGGTAATCCAGCAGATGGATATCCAGCTTGAGGTTCTGCCCCGCTCCCACTGCCACGTCCTTCCGCGAGAACCCGTTGAAGCCCGGTACGTCGGCGGCCACATCGTATGCACCCGCCGGCAGACCGGCCAGCCGGTACGCGCCCGTCTCCAAGCTTGTGGTCTTGTAAGTTGCGCCGGTGCCGGTGTTCGTGGCTTGAATCGGTGCTCGAGCTACAGCTTGCCCGTCCAGGTCCAGCACCGTGCCGCTGATCGTGCCGCTTTGTCCGAACGCCGCCGCGGCGAGCATTGCAATGAGGAGCAGGCGCATAGGTGACTTCTATGATCGCGCAGTTTGACGGGCCTCGTTCTGGCTATTTCTCCGCCCGGAGTGTCTTGCGCAGCTCGTTGAGGTTCGTCGCCGGCGCGGGATACTTCATCTTCCACGCCTCCATTCCATCGGCAAGAATCTGGGAAACCGCCAGGTTCCGAAACCACTTCTTATTTGCTGGGATCACGTACCACGGCGCCCGTTTGGTGCTGCATTCGGTGAGGGCGTCCTCGTATGCGTCCGTATACTGGTTCCACAATTTCCGCTCCGTCACGTCGGCCAGCGAAATCTTCCAGTTCTTATGCGGATCCTCGATGCGCTGTTCCAGGCGCCGTGCCTGCTCCTCACGGCTGATGTGCAGAAAGAATTTAAAAATCCGCACGTTGTTCTTTGTCAGCATCTTTTCGAAATCGTTGATCTGCTGGTATCGCTCCGACCAAACCGCCTTGGGCGCCAGCTTATGCACCCGCGCCACCAGCACATCTTCGTAATGGGAACGGTTGAAGATCCCGATTTCGCCCCGCCGCGGCACGGCGTTATGCACCCGCCACAGAAAGTCATGCCGCGCCTCTTCCTGGCTTGGCACTTTAAATGAGGTTACGCGGCACGCCTGCGGATTCAATCCGGTCATGACGTGCTTGATGGTGCCGTCTTTGCCGCCCGCATCCATCGCTTGCAGCACGACCAGCACCGCACAATCATCGCTGGCCGCGAGCAGCGATTGCTGCTCGAACAGCCGTTCGATATTCTTCTGCAGGATTGCTTCGTACTCCGCCTTACTGCGCAGGCCCGCCGTATCTTCCGGATCGCGTTTCGAAAGGTGCGCTTTCTCCCCCGGTTTGACTAAGAACCGCTTCGCCAGTTCGCGCTTCGTGTGTGCCATCGTTCCTTTCAGCATAGCCGTCCAACCGCCAGTGCACATTCGCGGCCGCTCGCCATCGGTATAATATGTAGCGCCGATGACCTATCGCGGAGCCCTGCTAATTCTCCTGTTCGCGGCCCGTTCGTTCGCTGCGGGGGCTCCATCCGCGGAGGCCCTCTTTCAAGCGATTCGGAACGACGATACCGCTGCCGTCAAGCGTCTGCTGGGCGCCAGTGCCGATTCCAATGCCAGGGATGAGGCAGGCACCCCCGCTCTCATGGCAGCCGCCTTGTACTCCAGCGCCGGCGTTGTGAAACTTCTGCTCGATCACGGTGCGAATGCGAACGCCCGCGATTCCGCCGGCGCGACGGCTCTGATGTGGGCCATCCCCGATCGGGCCAAAGTGGAACTCCTGATCGCTGCCGGCGCCGACGTCAACGCCCGGTCCACCGATCTCGCCCGCACTCCCCTGCTGGTGGCGGCGGCCTATCCGGGCACAGTCGCGATTTTGCGCCTCCTGCTTGATCATGGCGCCGATATCCACGCGAAAGATCGAACCGGAATGCACGCGCTCGGTCGCGCGACTCTGTCGGCCGACGTGGACGTCGTCCGTTTTCTGGTGGAGCACGGCTGCGATCCCAGTGAGGTGGGCTACGGCGGTAATGTGCGCTACGCGCGCCAGTATCTGCCGACTCTCGAATACCTGCTCTCCAAAGGTGCGAAGGTCGAAACCGACGCGCTCGCGATGGCCGCCCACTGGCAGGATCCAAAACTGATCGAACGCTGGATCGCATCGGGCGCGGATGTGAACGCGCGCGCCGGCCCCTACCGCCGAACCGCCTTAATGACCGCCGCCGCCTCCGAGCAGGCTGATGTCGCCACCGTAAAATTGCTGCTCGAGAAAGGCGCCGATCCCAATGCGGAAGATATCGATGGTGAACGTCCTCTGGATTGGGCCTTCTACCGATCCGATCAGGGCAAGATCGCCGCGCTCCAGCAGTTCGGCGCCACGCGGGGGCATGGTCCGCGACAAGAAGTTTATCCTCCCCCGCAGCCGGGCGGCATCGTCGATCCGCGCGTTTCGATCGGACGCGCCGTGAATCTCGCCCTGCCCACCGCGCCCGTAGCCTATCAAAAGCGCGGCTGCATCAGTTGTCACAGTCAGGCCTTGGTGGCGGTGGCTGCGGCGGCGGCCCGCGCCAAAGGCATCCCGATCGATGAGCCCATGGCGCAGACCAATCTGAAACAAATCCTCGCCGCCTTCACTCCAGCCGCAGAAAAAGCGATGCAGGGCGATCAGCCCGCCGGCAACATCATCACCATCGGTTATGTAGCGATGGCGCTTGCCGCCGAGCGTCATCCTCTCGACACCATCACCGCCTCGCTCGCCCACATCACCGCTGCCATCCAATTGCCCGACGGAAGCTGGACACCCAACGGCGTCTCCCGCCCGCCCATGGAAGACAGCCTCGTCACCGCCACTGCGATGGGTGTGCGCGCGCTCACGCTGTATCCGATCGCCGGCAGCCGTAATCAGTTCGAGCAAAAGCTCGGCCGCGCCCGCGGCTGGCTGTTGGCCGTGAATCCGCATTCGGCCGAAGACCGCGCCATGCGCCTCATGGGATTGGTCTGGACCAAAGCCTCACGCACCGACATCGCAGCCGCCGTACGACAGATTCTCGCCAAACAGGAAGCCGACGGCTCCTGGCGCCAGCGCGACGAACTGGAATCCGATGCCTACGCCACCGGCCTCTCCCTCTACGCGCTGCACACCGCGGGCCTCCCGCCGGCCGAATCGGCTTACGCGAAAGGAATTCGGTTCCTGCTTGCCAGTCAATACCAGGACGGTTCCTGGCTGGTCAAGACCCGCTCGTATCCGACGCAGCCGTATTACGAGAGCGGGTATCCGTTCGGCAACAACCAGTGGATTTCGGTTGCCGCGTCCAGTTGGGCCGTGCTCGCGATCACCCCGACCCTGTAACTTCTCGCGCTCTCTTACTGCACGAGTGTGCCGGGTCGAGGCTCCGCATTCTGCTGTCCCACAGGGTCGTTAGCCGGGTCCTTTGACTTGTATTTTTTGCTCTGATATAGTGCGGCCCCAGCAAGGGCTGGGCTTTCTGGGTGAGGAAGTATCCCGCGTGCGATCCCCGTCGGTCTTGTCTCGACCGCTGCGGTGTGGCTCTTGCGTAGGAGGGAAACAATGTCGAAGCCACACGTCTCTCTGATCCCGCTCTTGCTCGTATTGGGTGCGTTGGCTCCCGCCCAGGCACCCACGGGAAGCATATCCGGCACCGTGAAGGATGAGGGAGGCGCGGTCATCCCCGGTGCGACCGTTACCATCACAAACAAGGCGACGGATTTCAATCGCGCCCTCACCACCAACCCCGAAGGCCTCTATAGCGCTCCTTCCTTAGTACCGGGCGAATACGAAGTCCGCGTCGAGATGCAAGGCTTCCGCACGTTGGTCCGGCCTGCCACAGTTGTGGCCGGCGGCAGCACGACCGTGGACCTCAGCCTCTCTATCGGCACCGCCCAGGAAGTAGTGAACGTCGAAGCCGCCAGCGCTCAGATCAATTACGACAGCCATACCGTGGCCGGCGTGATCGCGCGCGAGAACATTCAGGACCTTCCACTCAACGGCCGTAGTTCGCTGCAACTGGCATCGCTCGAGCCCGGAGTTACCGTCAACCCCGGAGCCACGTCTCAGTTCAATGCCATGTTCAACGTCAGCATTCTCGGCTCCAACGGCGGCGCGACTGCCGGCAGCGGTGTCGGCCCAGTGATTACCATGGATGGCGGTGTGATCAATGACGAAGTCGAAGGCGGCACCTCCATGAACTTCTCCCAGGAAGTGGTCCAGGAGTTTCAGATTCAGTCCGTCAACTTCGACGCCTCGACCGGCATCGCCGTCGGCGGCGCCGTCAACATTGTCACTCGTTCCGGCGGCAACGATTACCATGGCAGCGCGTATTTCTACTTCCGCGATCACAACATGGCCGCGTATCCCGGATTGAAGCGCAGCGCCTTCAACCCGAACCCCTTCTTCGCCCGCCGCAACCCCGGCGCCTGGCTCGGCGGTCCCATCCTCAAAAACAGACTGTTCTTCTTCTTCAGCTACGAGCACATGAATCAGACTTCGGTCATTACCGAACAGAACGACCTGGTGTCCTTGCAGCCCCTGAATGCCATCTGGCCCAGCCCTCTTCACTACGATTGGCTCACGACGCGCTTCGATTACAGCCTCTCGCCCAAGCACACGCTCTTCGCGCGTTACTCCCATGATGGCAATGGAAATTTCGGGCCCTACGCTGGTACTGGCGCTCCCTCAGCCTGGATTCACAACAGCAATTGGAGCGACCAAAGCATTATCGGCTTGACCAGCGTGGTCGGCCCGGCCTCGGTCAATGATTTTCGCGCGCAGTATCACTATTGGGCCAACAAAGGGCCTAACGCGACGCCGGCTGAGTGCCAGTCCCCCTGCATCGGCGCGGGCCTGCCCGGTATTACTTCGATGGTCGGGTCCTCCACATTTACCTACGGCGCCGGTAACGAGGTAAACGGGCCTCAGTTTCACCAATCCCGTTCCTATCAATTAAGCGACACCTTCAGCTGGCAAAAAGGAACGCACCGTTTTCGTTTCGGCATGGACTACGAGCAGATGCACACCGCCTATACGCCTTGGGACGTTTGCGATCCGGCCTGCCTCTCGCTCTATTCGCCGGAATCGACCCGGGCCCAGGTCGCATCGTTCCCGGCTGGGGCCTTTGCCAGCCTCCCCACGGCTATTCGAACGACGGCGGACTTGCTCAACGTGCCCGTGTTCAATACGCCGGCCGCTCTCTATAGCGGCGTCGGCCTCGGGAGCGGAAGCTATCCGGGCTATTACGAACATGGCCAAGGCGGCGTCAATCATCGGATCCATCCCTGG
>DATGII010000159.1:0-3191 GCA_035295805.1 Bryobacteraceae bacterium
AGGACACGCCACGAGCGCCGAAGCGCACGACCTATATCTACAAGGGTTGTATCAGTATTCGCTCCAGAGCCCGGCGTCCTACAAAAAAGCCAGGCAACTGATGCAACGCGCCATCGAGAAAGATCCGAATTACGTCAATGCCTACCTGGCGCTTGCTCGCGTCGAAGTGGTTTTGGTGCACATCACCGCCGAGAGCCCGGACGAGGGATTGCCCAGGGCCCGGGAGGCGCTGGAAAAGGCCCTGGCAATCGATCCGCAGAATGCCGAAGCGCACGGCCAGCTGGCATCGGTGCAATATATCTACGGCTGGGATTGGCCGCACGCCGAGCAGGAATTTCGGACCGCTATCGCCCACGGGGCGCAGGCGCCCACGCGCTCCGCTTATGGCTGGTCGCTCGGCACGCGGGGCCGCTTTGCGGAGGCACATCAGCAGCTCGCCATCGCGCAGGAATTGGATCCGCTCGGCATAGGACCTCGCGGGAACGAGGTAATGGTCTACATGCTGGAGCACAACTATGAGGGCGGGAAGCGCATCCTGCGGGGCATCATGGATCGCAAGCCGGACTCGCTCGATGCGCACCTTTTGCTGGGACTCTATGCGGCGATTGAACGCAATTGCGCCGCCGCCACCGATTACGCCAACTGGGATATCAAGAATTTTCAGGCTCCGGCTTCCCTGTTTGAAATGGCATTGAGCAGCGCCTGTCACGCGGACCTGACCCAATCTCGCAAGTACCTGGAGCAGATGGCCGCACCCGGCGAGAAGGGCGGTTACGTTTCGCCGTACCAGATCGCGCTCGGCTATGCCTACATCGGGGACAAGGCGCAGGCGCTCGATTACCTGTCCCAATCGATGGCCGCCAAAGAAGGGCAGATCCTGTACATCAAATACGATCCGATTTTTGACGGCATCCGCTCGGATCCGCGCTTCCGGGCCATGGAACAGAGGGCCGGGCTCGATTAATCACGGCCACCGCGCGCCCCAGAACCGCGCGGCCGGCAGTTACTGGACCGTGTAGCGGGCCCGCAGAGCGAAGGGCGCGATCTCGATCTGGAAGGGGTCGCCCGAGGTGTAAACCATCTGATATGTGCCGTGCATGCGGCCGACCGGCGTTTTGAGCGGGCTCCAGGAAGAATACTGGAAGGATTCACCGGGCGCCAGCACGGGCTGCTGGCCAATCACTCCCAAGCCTTTCACCTCGCGCGTATGCTCGGCGGCGTCGGTGATGATCCAGTGCCGGCTGATGAGCTGGACGGTCTGGCTGCCTTGGTTGGTGATCCGCACCGTATACTGGAACACCCACTCGCCCTGGAGCGGGCGCGAGTTTTCCGGAGAATACTGCGCCATCACTTCCACGCGGATGTCGTGCGTAACCGCATCGGAGAGCGCGGCCAGGTCTGAATGTACGTCGGCCATGGGAGTTGCAGGGAGAGCACGTAACGGCGCGAGCGTGCCCGCTGCCGTGAATTGCTGTTCGTTTACTTGGAAATGACGCCGCAGGCGATGCGATCGCCGGCGTTGCCCGACGGGTCGCTCTTCATGTCGTCGGCCTTGGCATGGATCACGAGCGCCGTTCCGCCGCCCGAGAACACCGAGTGATTGTCGGTACCCAGGTTGACGTTTTTGTTCATGATGGTGGTCTTGGCCGCGCCCTTGGCATTCACGGTGAAATTGGGCATATCGCCGGCATGCGCACCCTCGGGATTCTGCATTCCGTGATGCTTGTTGTCGGGATTGAAATGGCCGCCGGCAGTGGTGAAGGCGGGCGCTTCGCATTTCCCTACCTGGTGAATGTGGATGGCATGCTCGCCGGGCGGTAGATTTTTCAGGTTGAGCTTGAGTGCCGTGCCCTGGCCCTTTTTCTCGCTCAGTACCACGGTGCCCACGCTTTGGCCCTTGGCGTCCTTCAGTTCCACGGTCTTGCTGTTCGACGCGGCGAACAGCGTTGCCGCCGCCAGCAATCCTCCGGTTACTAACAACAATCTGGTTTTGTTCATAAGCTTCCTCCAGACAATCCTCTCATGTTTTACGCCTTCACAAAGGCCTCGCCCTCAAAAACCCTCGGTGCGGATCCAAAAGCTTTCCGCCCAGGAGCCGCCCGGCGGAATGGCCGGAAGCGCGGGATAAGAGCCTGCGTGGGAAAGGTTGAAGCCATTGGTCACGGCTGTCATCGGCTCAAAGCAGGCCACGTTCTGCGTGTCCGGTGCGTAGACCACCGCAATCGGGAATTTCGGGCCGTATCGGACCGCGATTTTCCGGCCGCGAGCCTCCAGCCGGAACTCGTCATCCGGATGGACGCCGCCGAAAACATCGTCCAGACGACGCCCCGCCAGAGGCAGAGGATCGGCCACATTGGCAGGCTTCTTCTCGCCTGTGGGAACGAACTTTTCGGTGAGGCTGTAGTGCTCGCGCACCGGCAGATGCAGTTGCCATTCGTTGCGCGGAATATCGGGAATCTGAAACCACGGATGGTAGCCGATCACGAGCGGCAGTTCCTCGGCCGAGTGATTCTCGATTCGCGTCGCGACCTCGAGCACGCCCGCCGCCAGACGATACGTCATTTCGATCGAATGTGCGAAGGGAAACTGCGCCATCCACTCGGGATGTTTCCAGAAATCGAGGCGGCTGGTTAGCGTCGCATCCCGGCCATCGGCTCTCAGTCGGGCGATCTGCCAATCGGCAAACAATACCAAGCCATGAATGGGGAGGCCGTTACCGTCGCGCCGGATGTTGAGCACATCGGGATTCAGATGATACCGCCGTCCATTAATCCAGTAGGAATCGCTATCCAGGCGGTTGGCCCACGGCGCGAGAAACGGAATGCCCGCTTGCGAAGGCTTGGCCTTCCACTCGGCGAGCGGCGCGGAGGGCGGCATGAGAATGGGCTGACCGTTGACCCGGAAGTCGTAAGCGATGTTGCCGATCGAAGGCGCGATGGAGACCTCTACCCGGCGGGCGGCGTCCGATAGCCGTACCGTCTCGACGCCATCGACGACGAGCTTCTGCGCGGAGTAATTCTCGTTGGAGGCCATCCGGGTCGCGGCTAGAGAGAGATCCCCAGTTCCCGCCCAATCGTAAACTTCGGCCGCTTCCGATTGGCCACCAGATCGCGCTGTTCCAGGATGGCCGAAACCAGGATGGGCATGGCGATGGTCGAATCGGAATGGCAGGTCACCATGGATGCGTCCTT
>DATGII010000160.1:0-4907 GCA_035295805.1 Bryobacteraceae bacterium
CGGCGGAACACAATCGCTCCATACCAATTCGCTCGACGAAGCCTACGCGCTTCCGAGCGAGCACGCCGTCACCATCGCGCTGCGCACGCAGCAGGTGCTGGCCTATGAAAGCGGCGTACCGGACGTTCCCGATCCGCTCGGCGGCAGCTACTTCGTCGAGAGCCTGACCGCCGAGGTCGAGAAACGCGCCCAGGACTACATCCGCCGCATCGATGAAATGGGCGGCATGATTCCCGCCATCGAACGCGGCTTCCCCCAGACCGAGATCGCCAACGCCAGCTACGAATACCAGCACGCCGTCGAGACCGGCAAACAGAAGATCGTCGGAGTGAATGCCTTTGTCGAACGCGACGAAGTGCCCCTCGATCTCTTGCAGATGGATGAGGCCGCCGAGCGCCGCCAGGCGGAGAAACTGCAGGCCCTCAGATCGCGCCGGAGCAGCGGACAGGTAGCCGCATCGCTCGGCGCCTTGAAGCATGCCGCCGAGGGCACCGCCAACACCATGCCCTTCATTCTGGACGCCGTACGCGCCTACGCGACGCTCGGCGAAATCTCGGACACGTTACGCGACGTCTTCGGCACTTACACGGAAACGAGCGTTATCTAAGGGTTTCATTCACAAAGAGATCCGGGATCAGGCCGGCGGGAGGAAAACAGTACCCGGGTAACTGGTAATTCGCGGTAACGCCAGCCTATAATGGCATCACTGTTAGAAGTAAGCCAGACGTGCCGCCGGAGCCACTGATCCGAAACGCTCCCGGTTTGCGCGTTCTTCTTTGGAGGGTTGTCTGCATGCCGCGACGCGCGCTCTTTACACTACTTCTTCTCGTTGGATTCGCCTGGACTCTTCCCGCACAGACGTTTTCCGGGAACGGACCTGACGGCACGGTCGGCGTGCCCTACTCCTGGGATTACTTTCCCGAATTCGCCCAGTTCCAACAAGCTATCGCCTCCATTCCGCCGACCGCGGGAGTCTCGTTTACGTGGAGCTTCACGGCCTCAGGCCTTCCCCCTGGACTCGCGTTCTCAAACGGCGTGATCGGCGGAACGCCAACTACGGCAGGCACCTTTGCAGTTGCTGTGACCTGGAGTTTTGCAATCTCCGTTCAAGGCTATAGCCAAAGTTACACGGTTCCATTCCCTCCAGCCCAGATCAAGATCACCGGCTACGCTGGACCGGCGCTTTCGGTGGGACCGACCGCCTTGAACTTCACGCTCGGGAGCGGAAGCACTGCATCAGCTACCGAGTCGATCTCTCTCAGTAACCATGGCCAGCAGTCGCAGGCCTATTCGGCCTCTGCCAGCACCAGCTCGGGCGGCAACTGGCTGTCGATTTCTTCTACCGGAGGCACGGTGCCTTTCGGAAGCGCCTCGATCTCAGTGACCGTGAATCCGTCAGGCCTGCAGGCGGGCACATACCTTGGGGACGTGAACGTCTCCTACGGCACAAGCTCAACCGATGTCGCGGTCGTATGCACCATCAGCGGCGGACAAAAAGCGCTTCAGCTCAGCCAGACCGGTCTCCGATTCCCGGTTGTCGGCGGAGGCCCATCTCCCCAACCCCAAACCGTGCAGGTTTACAACAGCGGCGCGGGCGTCATAAATTTTGGCGCGACAGCGTCCACTACCTCGGGCGGCAAGTGGCTGTCCGTCAGCCCCGCATCCGGCAACACATCCGGCGCCGTCACCGTCAGCGTAGATACCACCGGCTTGCAGGGCGGCAACGACTATTACGGCCAGGTCCAGATCTCCGGCGTCGGCGCGGACAATTCCCCGCAGACCGTCTCGATTGTCGTCGATGACGCTCCGGCCGGCACGTACCTGGGTGCGCAGGTCCTGCCGACTGGATTGATCTTCGTCGGGCAGGCTGGGGGATCCAACCCCGCCGTCCAATCGGTGCAGGTTAGTAACCCAGGCACGGGTGCACTGAGCTTGAGCGCCGTACCTTCTTACCTGCAAGGCTCAAACTGGCTCACTGTCACTCCGACATCGGCAAGTGTGAGCGGCGCCAAGCCGACCACGTTGCAACTTCAGCCGAACGTGACCGGTCTGGCGGCAGGAGTCTACGTAGCCGACGTTCTCCTCGGGTTCAGCGATAGCAGTGCGCCGCCCCATACCTCGGTGAACCACATCGCAGTTGCGCTGGTGCTCACGCCGAATGCTACCGGCAGCGCGGTCAATGACACCAGTCCTGACGCGGGCATTTGCACTCCGACAAAGCTGGTCCCGGTCTTCACGCAGCTGGGATCGGGCTTCGCGACAGTGGCGGCCTGGCCCACGGCGATCGAAGCCAACGTCGTCGACGATTGCGGGAATTTCATGACGTCGGGCAGCGTCATCGCTTCGTTTTCCTCCGGCGATCCATCGCTTTCGCTCCTTTCCCAAAAGAACGGGAAATGGAGCGCCACCTGGCAGCCGCGTAGCACCACCGCCTCTCAAGTAACGGTCACGGTGCAGGCGAATCAAACCAGCCCGGCGATCCAGGGTTCCGCTTCCATCGGCGGAAGCCTGCAAACCAATCCGACGACACCCACTGTGAACGACGGCGGCGTGGTGGTTACGGCGGGATATCCCAAGAATCAGCCCGCCGGTCTGGGAACCTATATCTCAATTTTCGGCTCGAACCTGGCGGCCGGCACCAACCTGGCGCAGACGGTTCCCTTCCCGACCCAGCTGGGGTCGACACAGGTCCTCCTCGGCGGCGAGCTGCTGCCCTTGCAGGTCGTGAGTACAGGCCAAATCAACGCAGTGGTGCCCTATGACCTGACGGCGAACACTACGCAGCAGCTGATCGTCCAGAACGGACCGGCGATTTCTGTTCCGGTCCCGGTGGTGATCTCGCCAGTACAGCCGGCCGTGTTTGCGAGCTGCGGGCCGTCGGGAACCGCGCCGTGCATCGTGGGCAATGATCAAGCGACTCTCGTCGACACGGGTCATCCGCTGCACGCCAAAGATGTGGCCGTGATCTATTGCGCCGGCCTCGGCTCGGTGACTCCAGCGGTTACGGCCGGAAGCGCCGCAAGCGGCCTGACCCATACTGTCACTCCGGTCACGGTCACCGTGGGAGGCCAGCAGGCGCAGATATTGTTCGCGGGACTGAGTGCGTATGTCGGCCTTTACCAGATCGACATCACTGTGCCGAGCGGAGTCACAACCGGCAATTCCGTACCGTTGGTGATCACGCAAGGGAACCTGAGCAGTACGCCCGTGAACGTCGCCGTGCAATAGAAACGGCCGGCTCATTCGGCGTTCAACGGAAATTGTTGATGCGGACTTGAGCCTCCGCGCATCTACCGAGCATGGCGAAAATGCGCGCGGTGCAAGTCGGCAGGGCGAACGGCCCCTTCGAACTGGTCGAGCGGAACATCCCGGATCCCGATCCGGGCACGGTCCGGCTCAAAGTCCAGACCTGCGGAGTCTGTCACAGCGACTCGATTGCAAAGATGGGTCTGTGGCCCATCGTCCGCTATCCCTGCGTGCCGGGCCATGAAGCGGTGGGCGTTGTCGACGCGGTGGGTGCGGGCGTGAAGGGCTGGAAGCCCGGCGAGCGCGCCGGTGTCGGCTGGAACGGAGGCTATTGCGGCTACTGCGATAACTGCCGGCGCGGGAATTTCTTCGCCTGCCAGACCGCGACCTTCATTACCGGAATCACTTCCGACGGCGGGTATGCGGACTATATGATCGCCCGCGCCGAAGCGCTGGCTCGCATGCCCGATGAGCTTGCGGCCGCAGATGCCGCGCCCCTGCTCTGCGCGGGCGTCACGACCTTCAATGCGCTGCGCAATAGCGGAGCGCGGCCGGGCGAGATCGTGGCGGTGCTGGGGATCGGCGGCCTCGGCCACCTGGGAGTGCAGTTCGCCGCAAAAATGGGCTTTCGTACGGTTGCCATCGCACGCGGCGGCGACAAGGAAGAGCTCGCCCGAACGCTAGGCGCTTGGCGATACATCGATACCAAAACGCAGGACCCCGCCTCGGAGTTGAGCAAGCTGGGCGGCGCGAGCGTCGTTCTGGCCACCGTGACAGCGGGCGACGCGATGGCGGCCACCATCGGCGGCCTGGCGACCAAGGGCACACTGCTGGTAATCGGCGCGGTAGAGTCGCTCCCGTTTGCACCCACCCAGTTGCTGGGCGGTTCTCTTTCCATCAAAGGCTGGTATTCGGGGACGTCCATTGATTCGGAAGACACACTCGGCTTCAGCGTTCACACCGGCGTCCACTCCATGAACGAGATCTTCCCGCTGGAACGCGTGAATGACGCCTATGAACGCATGATGAGCGGGGAGGCACGCTTCCGCGCGGTCCTCACCACGGGCAACTAAGCTAGGGCTGCGTGACGCTGCGGCCGAGAAACATGATGTTGTCCCAGCTCAACGGCTTCTCGGTGCCGTCAAAGAGTTTGGCCCAGCTTCCGCCCCCGCCGTGAAACGAAAATTCTTTCACGCGGTCCGGGGGATTCGTGGTCGTGTTGCGGAGAATGTCGAGAACCTGCTCCTGCTTGGAAATCTGAAAAAATGCCGGCGTTTTCGCCGAGTAATATCTCACGTCCGCCGGATTGCCGCGGTTCGCGGAGCCTTTTTCGAACTTGAGATGCATTTCCAGACGCTCGCCGCTCGCCGCCGCAAACGCCCAGTCCTGCGTCTCGATCACCGGGCCCGAGCCGGACGTGATGGTCCGCTGCATGGAATGTGTCTTCGCCGGAAGATAGACTCCGAACGACCCGGGCGCGTCGGCCGGATCTTCCGCCAATCCGCCGATGATGACCTGCGCCACGGCGCCGCTGGCATCCTTGACCGGCGCGGCCAGAAATATGGTGCGGCTCGATCCCTTTCCGAGGGGCTTGCCGTCCGGGCCGTTGACGGTAAACCGATCGCTGAACAAAGCGCGCAGGTTGCAATCTTTGGCCGGCC
>DATGII010000161.1:0-10946 GCA_035295805.1 Bryobacteraceae bacterium
GCCGAATCGATGAGCTTCGGCCGCATCTTCCCGATCGCCAAGGAAGGCAAGATGAATCTGAACGTCCGCATCGAGTTCCAGAACATCTTCAATCGCTTGACCCTCTCGGCTCCGTCTTCCACCAATCCAAGCGCTCTGACCTTGTACACGAACTCATTTTCAAGCGGAGCTCCCGGCGCGCTTTCGAGCGGATACGGCTTCGTCAATACCGTGAACGGAGCGGGAGCCACCCCGCGCAGCGGACAGATCGTCGCTCGCTTCTCGTTCTAGAGACCGGCGAAATCAGTAATGTTGCCGTCCCCGGTAAGAGCCGGGGGCGGCAATTTTTTTCTTGGCCGCAAACTTTTCGCACACTCAACTACAATGAGATCCTGATTCGCGGATAACCCGAGGTCCCCATGTCGAAATGGATCGCCCTGCTTTGCGGCGCTGCGCTAGCTTCGGCGCAGACTACTCCCACGTTTCAGGTCGGCACGCGCCTCGTCACGGTCGATGTCCAGGCGCGTGGCGAGAAGGGCGGCGCGGTTAAGGGCCTGACCAAGGAAGACTTCACGCTTCAGGACAAGGGCAAGACGCAAACGATCTCCGTCTTTGCTGTCACCGATCTCAGCAGCGCTCCGACGCGCAAAACGGATCCGCTGGCGGCCAATGTCGCGTCGAACCGCGTAAACGCCGGCGGACTGGAGACGCGCGGCGCAAACGTCATTCTATTCGACCGGCTGAACATTCCTGTGATTGCGGATCAGGCTGTGGTGCGCACTAAGATTCTGGCCTTGCTAGCTTCGCTTAGACCGACTGACCGCGTGGGCTTCTACTCGCTTGGAACCACGCTAACGATGGTGCAGGACTTTGGGGACGAAGCCAGCAAGCTGGTTGAGGCCGCGAAGCGTCTGAGCGTTCCGGGCAGCGCCTCCGCCGGATCCGACTTGCTGGCCGCCCGCTTGAAAGATGCGCTTGCCCCCATGGAGATGCAAGACATGACGGTTCGGACGGCCACAACGTCACGGGCCTTTCAAACCATCGCGCGTCACTTGGAGGGAATCAAAGGCCGCAAGAACCTGATCTGGGTCACCAGTGATTTTCCGCTGACCTACGGTTTGGCGGCGGATCGCCGTACCAACTATGAGTCTGAGGTAGCGCACGCCGTCAACACTATGAGCGACGCCAACATCACGGTTTTTCCCATGGATCCACGCGGCGTGGCCGGAAATGCATCGAATAGCAGCCTTGGGAAGGACAATGCGGCGATCCCTACTTCCACCAAGGAGGGCGGCTTGATGCCGGGAAGAAGGTCCTCAGGAGAGGAAGCGACGTCCAGCGTCGGGCTCAAGGCTAGCGACACGATGCAAACCATCGCCAACGCGACGGGAGGCAAGGCCTACTACTACAGCAACGACATCGGCCCGGATGTCCGGACCGTGCTGGATGAGGCCGAGGTTACTTACACCCTTGGTTTTTACGTAGAAGATAAAGCTCTGGACGGCAAGACCCACGAACTGAACGTCAAGCTCGTCAAGAAACCCGAGACCAACGGCGCGCAGTTGCACTATCGCAAGAGCTACGTGGCGGATAACCTCCAGTCGGCCGCAGCGAAGCAACAGCGTCCGGATATGGAAACGCTCATCACGGATGCCTTCGATGCCACCGCGATCGGTGTCATGGCCGCGTCGGCGCCGGATCCGTTAAAGCCTGGAATTCACAAAGTACAGGTGCGTGTGGATGCCGGCGATCTTCAATTCGAGCACTTGGCCGGCAAATGGGTCGCGTCCTTCGATCTGGGTTTGTCGATTGAGGCGGCGAACCAAAAGCAGTCCGCGGTGAGCAACAAGACCGTAAATCTCAGCTTCACTGACGAGCAACTTCAGCAAGCACTCCGGGCCGGGTTGATCGTGGATAATACCGTCCCCAGCCCGGCCCAACCGGCGCGTTTGCGAGTTGTGGTGGAGGACAAGGGAAGTGGCTCGGCCGGGTCGGTGCGCGTTCCTCTATTCCTGCAGTGAGCGGAAGAAGTAATATGGATGGCGATATGTGGACAATCCGTGTATTCAGCTTGGTTCTGGCGGGCGGCGCGTTGCTCGCGCAAACCTCCGGCGACGCATCGAACGGCAAAACGGTCTTTGAAGCTAAGGGCGCCTGCACTGGTTGCCATCGCATCAACGGAAACGGCTCACACTTCGGACCGGACCTCAGCGAAATCGGCGCGCGCCAGCCGGATCAGTTGCGGGCCTCCATTCTCGATCCCGACGCCGAGATTCTTCCCGGCAACCGCACGTATCGGGTGGTGTCAAAGAGTGGTGTTACCACTGTGGGGCGGCTTCTGAACGAAGATACGTTTACCGTGCAGATGATCGATAAATCAGAACGGCTGCTCTCCTTCACGAAGTCGGATTTGAAGGAGTATGCGTTTGAGGCGAAATCGGCGATGCCGTCGTTTAAAGGCAAGCTGAGCGATCAGGAAGTGGCGGATGTGGTGGCGTATCTGAGCGGGTTGAAGCCTCCGCCCGGAGCAGGCCGGGGTGGGCGAGGTCCTGCTGCGCCGCCACCAGCACCAGCAGCGGTTGTGCCTCATCCGCAATGAAGCCCACGGACTGAACGCCCGTGCTGCCGATCATGCACTCAGAGCAGAGCGCCTAACGGGTGGCGCGGCCATTCAGCCCGTGAACTAGCGGGCCCGCGTGAAGAGCACATCCACTACCCCGCGAACATACTGCTCATCGGAAAGCTGCTCGACAATTTCCGGCGGATAAGCCACCAACCCACGAAAATAATCCGCCAGCTCATGAAACAAAGCCAACCGCGAAGCCGGCCCTAACTCTTCCCGGCGCAGGACCGCCTCGAATGCCAGCCGAGCGACCTCAGGAGCTACTTTCTGCCTTAGCCGCGCCGCCAGATGCCGCTGCTCCGCGAGCGAATTGTACTTGCTTCCCCGCAGCTCATCCAGATTTGGCCCCGCCAGCTTGGGCGTGCGGATCACCACTGTTCCGGCTACCAAATCCCCCAGCCGCTGCCGGCGCCGATTCAAAGCGCAGGTCACCGCGCCCACCAGATACAGAGCCGGCAGCGCGTCGATGAAGCGCATCAGATTGCGCACAATCACCTGCGGCAGTTCGAGACGCAGCCCGCTCGCCTCCACCACCCGCAGGCCCAGCACCCGCTTTCCCACCGACTGCCCGCGCCAGAACCATTCCGCCAGGGACATATAGATCAGCGAGATAGCGAAGTAGAATGCCGTGATCAAAGCGGTGGATAGATCTTCGCCGAAGAAGCGCAACGGCTGGACCAACTGCTGGAGCAGGCGGCCAAGCGCCACGATGACGGCCAGATCGATCGAATACGCCAGCATCCGGCTGAACGGCCCCGCCAAAGGCAAACCAAATTCGACGCCCTCCGGTGTGCGGATGACGAGCGTGTTCGTGCCGGTCATGCGGCGGCGTCCTCTCCGCGTCCAGCTCGCGCGAGAAACAGCGTGAGCAAGGTTGCCTCCACCAGGCCGAATCCGATCTTCCAGCCGTAACGAATCACCGGTTCGTGATATTGGGAGAGGAAGGACTCCACCAGGCCCGCCCAGATCAGCATAATGGCCGTTCCGGCCGCGAGCGTCATCACATCTCGCGAGACACGCCGCAGGCGTTCCGTTCGCGATAGCCTGCTCCCCCAGCCGATCAGTGCGTAGGCGATCACCAAGCCGGCTTGGCCGCCCACCAGGATGGCCGGGATCTCGATCACGCCGTGAGGAAGCAGCCAGCCCATGAGAAAGGTGCTCTGGCCGTCGCGCACATAGTCATAAATGACCGCGCCCATGGTAACGCCGTTATAGAACAGCACGACGACGGTGCCGAACCCGAAACTCGCGCCGAGCGCAATGGTGGTAAGCGCAACCTGCGTGTTGTGCGTCATCAGCATGGCCGAAAAGCGGCCCTTTACGCCGGTCAGATGCCGGCCCTGGTCCTTGAGTTCCTTCGCGACTCGCTCCGACGGGGTGATCTGCAGGCCCTCAAAAGGCATGATGATGCCCTTTGCCTCGGGGTCGAATTCGACCGCCAGGCCGCCGAATGCCACACCCAGGACCGTTAGCGCAACGGTCAACTGAAAGGCGCGTAAGTGACGGCGGAACGCGCGCGGAAACTCCACCGTGAACAGACGCCACGGCCGGAATCGCTTGCGCTCGCGGGTTTCGTGAATTTCGGAATACGCCCGGCTGACCAGCCATTCCAGGTAGCGCCGCAGCTCGCCTTCGGCCGCGAACCCCGACATTCGCGCCAGATCGGCGGCGGTGCGCTGGTAGAGCTCATGGAACCGTTGCGCCTCCTCGATGGTGAGTCTGCGCGATGGCGCGGCAGCCAGCCAGTCCAGCGATTTCTCCAGGGCGACCCAGTGCGGGCGCTCCGTTTCGACGAATCGGGCCAGGTCCACGATCATAGTAACTGCCTCTGCTTTACTTCATCGTAAAGCGCGATCAGGCTTCCGCTGAAGGTTTCCGGTTCGATCAGCGCCAGACGGACTCCCTGCCTTCCCAGAACCGCCTCGAGCTCGCGCAACTTGCGCCAAGCCAGATGGCCCGCCAGATGGCGGTAAATATCCTCGGCCGATTCGGCCTCCGCGCCCGAGAACATCGGCTGCGCGAGGGGTGGCCGTAACATGCCGGCCATCACCAGATGACGCCGGGACAGCAGGCGCGTGGCGCGCGCGAACTGCTCCGCGAGAACCGGATCGTCGAGCGACGTCAAAAACAGCAGCAGCGCGCGGCGGCGCAGACGCAACCGAAGAAACGTCGCGATCTCGTCGAAATCCGGAGACACGGGACGGGGCTTTAGTTCGTTGATGGCATCGCGGCAGGCAGCGTAATGAGTCTTACCGCCGTGCGCGGGCACGAAGGCTTCCACCTGCGTGGCGAATGCGGCAATGCCAAACAAATCGCCGCGGCGCTCGGCGGCCGCGCCTACTACCAGGGCAGCCTTGATTGCGCGGTCGAGAACCGTTTCCTCTTCGACCGGTCTGGCCGCCAGACGGGACGAGTCGATGATGACGTAGACTTCCTGAGTGCGCTCCACCTGAAACACTTTAGTGATGGGCTTGCCGCGGCGCGCCGTCGCTTTCCAGTGAATCTCATCCGAGCCATCGCCCGGGACGTATTCGCGCAGTTTTTCGAACTCGCGGCCGCGGCCAATCTGACGCATGGCGTGTTGTCCCTCCATGCCTCGCCGCAGAGCCTTGAGCGCGGCATCGCGGCGCAGATTCGGGTAGACGCGGAGTTCGAGCGCCGCGGGGTCCTCGCGCCGCACAGCCCAGAGTCCGAGGGGCGAAGTTGCTTCGAGATGACAGGCGGTCAGGCGATAGCGGCCCCTGCGCCGTGGCGTGCAGGACCAGGTAATATCGGCCGCCGCCGCGCCGGCGGGCAGAATGACGTCCTGATCCTCCCAGTCCGCTTCGATTCCGTCTGGCGGCACGAGTCCGATTCTTAAGCGCGACGGTTTCGTGCTTTGGTTATGAATTCGCACGCGGAGGGTGGTCACGCGATCCTGAACCAGTCGTGCCAGCTCAGGTAACTCGACGCGGATGCCCGCCAGGGCGCGGCGGCGCAACTGAGAATCGATCAGTGCCAGGATCGCCACCGCTGCGATCACCGCTATGGCCGCGATTTTCGCGGATGGGAATAGCGCTCCGGCTACTGCCGCCGGGAAGCCGGCCGCGGCAACGATCCAGACGAGCCGTACGGAAGGAACTATTTTCATTTACACCGGCACCGCCACGCCCTCCACAATCTTGTCGACCGCTTCCGCCGCGGTCATTCCTTCAATCTCAAACTCCGGGCGCAGGATGAGGCGGTGCTCCAACACCGGACGCGCCAGCGCCTTGACGTCATCGGGTGTCACAAAGTCGCGGCCCGCAAGCGCTGCATGCACCCGGCTTGCGAGCACCAGAGCCTGGCTGGCGCGCGGCCCTGCGCCGACCAGAATGCTCTCATGCGTTCGGCTGCGCCGCACCAGATCGACGATATATGCAGCCAGCTCGCTGCGCATCGAGATATCGGCCAGAGCCTCGCGCGCCTGGCCCAGCTCTCCGCTCGAAAGCACCGCTGACACCTGCCCGCGCTCCAGGCAATCCTCCGGCGCGTCGCCGGACAACATGCGCATTGCCAGAGCAAGTTCATCTTCGCGCTCCGGAACCAGCATCGGGATCTTCAGCAGGAACCTGTCCTTTTGCGCTTCGGGCAGGGGATACGTGCCTTCATACTCAATGGGATTCTGCGTGGCGAAAACCGTAAAATCCGGTGGCAGGGCGTGGGTTTCGCGGTCGATGGTCACCGTTCGCTCCTGCATCGCCTGCAATAGCGCGGACTGCGTCTTGGCTGGAGCGCGATTGATCTCATCGGCGAGAAGGAAAGAAGTAAACACCGGCCCCTTCACCAGCGTGAACTCATTGCGGCCGAAATGGAAAACGCTGGTTCCGGTAATATCGGCAGGCATCAGATCCGGAGTGAACTGAATGCGCGCGAATCCGCAGCCGAGCACATGCGCCAGCGTTCGCGCGAGCAGCGTCTTGGCGATACCCGGAACGCCCTCGATCAGCGCATGCTGGCGCGCCAGGATCACGATCAAGGCGCTGTCGATCACCTTTTCCTGGCCGAGAATCACCTTGCCCACTTCCTGCCGCGCTGCGTCCAGCTTGTGGCGCAGTTGTTCCAGTCGTTCGGTCATTTCGTCTCCACAAGGCCTTTCTTCACGGCTCGGTACGCCTTCACCGGATCTTTCCCCGCCCAACGCGCGATCTCTGCTTCCACAATCCCGGCTTGACGCGCCGAAGGAGCGGAACGGTTCCACTCGCGGAAGCAGGCATCGAGCAATTCCGGCTCCGGCACGCTGCGCCGCAGCAGGGCGGTCAGGCCCTCCTGCGAATCGCGCCCCGCCACGGTCCGATCTTGGACGCTCTCGCGAGGAGGAAGAAAACTCGATGTGCTGCGCCAGACAAACAGCGCCACCACCACCGACAGAATCGCGAGCGCGCTTTCCAAATGATACTTGCGCATGAGCGTCGTGACGCTACCCGATTCCGACACGCCGAAATGATTCTCATCGAAGATGACACTGTGGACTGGCCCAATCAGGCGCGCGAGGGAAGCAGCGTCGCGCGATTCGCGCAGTCCCTCATTGCTGAGCGGATAACTGTCGGCCACCAGCAACACCTTGCCGTTGGCGAGCGGCCGTTCCACTATCGTGGCCTTACCATCTCTTTCCGTGGCTATGCTCCAAGGCGCACCCGCCTCAAAGTAGACGTCCGATTGCCGAGGGGGAAGCGTCTCATCGGAGCCGTTGTCGCCGGTTCGCAGGCGGTAGGCCAGATGGACGTTCCACTTTTTTTTCACCACGTCCGGCACGTCCGTGCTCTGAATGCGAGGGGTCCGCTCGGGAAGAAAGGCAATCACCAGACGTCCGCCCTTTTGCAGCAGATGTTCGTAACCGTCGAAGACCTCTTCCTCGCTCCCCGGCCATGACTTCGCATCGACGCCGAGCACCAACAATGCCGTCCCAGGATCCAGAGCGGTTCGCTCTTTGTACAGCCGCGAAACCTTCAGCTCGGGCAGACCGGCGAGGCTTTCATAGAGGGCCTTCGCTCCCAGCGGATCGGCGCGTAACGACGAATACTCCGGATATACCTCGCCCGTCTGGAGCGGCATTACCGCCACTTCCTGCGCGCCCCACACGAAAAGCGCGAGGAATAAAGCGGCGAGCGCCCACAGCCATCCGTTGTTCGCATCACGCCCGTTGGGCATAGCGTCTCATTTCTTCCAAATCTCCCAGCAGCGCGTCCACGTCGGCGCGCTCCACTGCGTGGCGGCCGTACCAGCCGCGTTCGAACATCGCGATCACGCGAACGAACACGGGCGTCAGCTCCGGACTCACGGAGGGCATGGTGCGGGCGCGGCGCTCCAGTTCACGGCGGTAGTCCAGGCCGGTTTTCCAGCGCCGGATGGAAATGAACTCGCGATGGCTCATGTGATTCAGCGCGGCCAGATACAGCGCCCGTAGCGCCAGCCGGTACTCGCCTCGCGCCATGGACTCCTCGGCGAGCTTCAGCCAGGAGCTTTCCGGAAGCCGGTCGGCGGTGAGCGATTCGTCCGCCAGGTTCGTGGCGGCCGTGGCGCTGGCGGGCGCCTTCACAGCCACTACAGCCGTGTTGCGGCGGCGGAAGAAGTAGACGAAAACGGCGGCAATCAGCAGCGCGACCACTACTGAGGTCCAAATCTCGATCAGCTTGCGGGGAGACGCCGGGCTCGTCCGGCTTTCGCGCTCGTTGGGAGGCCGAAACCAGTCAGCGATTCGATCCAAGAGCCAATTCCACCCTCTTCTCACCCAGCCGGCCACCTTATCGACCCAACTGGTCCATCGGCCCTGCGGCTGCTCACTGGCCGAAGGCGGCGAACGCCAGGTGAATTCGCGGCGATGAATGGTCGCATCGATGGAGCGATCCAGACGCTGCACGTCAATTGCCTCAGAGGGCTGTGGTGCTTGGGCACGCGCCACCCCGGGCGCGGCACACAGCAGGACCAATCCCATGGCCGCGATTCCCATCGCTCTTCGGAGCGCTGCCATTAGATCTTCTCCGGTTACGACGGACGCGCCGTAGAAACATCGCAGAACGTATAAGGCGCTCAGGAGGGCATCGATCGCCAGCCAAGTCACGGACGCGGCCACGGCCACCGTTGTCGCATTGAAGAACCCTGAACCGAGGCGCGCTAGATCGCCCTCGATGCCGAGAATGCTTCGTCCCAAGCCGGGCAGCATGACCAGCACGATCAGTATATTCAAGAACAGCAGCAGGGCCGCGATCGTCATGACGCCCAGCACGCCCCAATTTTGCCGGCTCCATAGCCCCGCTTGATGCCGGGCCGCTGTGGCTGGATTCGCTTCGCCCAGCGCTGCAAAGAGCGAGAAGTTACGGAAAAAGGCAACCGTGGACGCAAACGGAACGGCCAACAACAGGCCTACCGGAACGGCGATCAAGCGCAGCGGCTGAACCGCGCATTGCATCGCCACCAGTCGCAGGATCCCTCCGGCCGCGGGACGCGAGGAGAGCTGCCCGTGCAGCCGGGCCATGAAAATCGCCTGCCACACGTGTTTCCAAATCAACAGCGCGGCCACTCCCAGCGAATCCAGAGCCAGCCGTTCGGAGGCAAACGGGCTGCGGGTCATTTCCGTAAAGAAGAACAGCAGCGCGACGGCGAAAGGAATCGAGCCGGTCAGATAAGCCGCCACGGCAGCCGCGGGGGCCTCCCGCAGCAGATTCACGGATTCCTCCAGGATCTCTATGGCTCCGCGGGCTTGCATCAGGGTTGCCCCCCATGGAACAGGGAGGGCATGCGCGCCAGATCCATTCCGACGTAATAAAAGACCAGCCACGCGAGCAGCAGGCCTCCCGCCGACGCCGCCAGCCAGCGCACACCATGAAAACGGGATTCGGCCGATGCCGCGCTGTGGCGCGTCACGCAATGCGCGCACATCATGCGATTCTCGTGTTCGGTCACGCATTCGCGGCAGTAGAAACGGCTGCATCCGGGGCAGCGCACGGCCGCCTCGCGTTCCAGATGGATGGAGCAGCGCTGGCCGAAGAGTCTGTTCGTTGCCGGGGCGCTCATGACTCGGATGTCCGCTTGCGCTCGTAGAACACGGCGGCCAGACCGGCAATGCCCGCGATGATGCGCCAACTGAACGCAAATATGGACCCATTTTTCGGCAGCAGAAGGTCGGGCGGGAGAGTTCCCATTTGTCGCAGCGCGGCCCCGAGGAAGATCGTCCCCATCATGCGCCCGGTTCGAATGGAATCGGCGACGATGCCTGCGATGGCCAGGACTGTAAGGACATAGGAAAATCGCAGAGGATTCGCCCGGCCTTGAAACAGAGCCATCACAGCCAGCAACAACTCGCCCAAAAGCGCCGTGAGCAGGTAAACTCCGATATCCGTCTGCGGCCAGTGGAACGCAACCCAGAACAGGGCCGCGTCCAAAAAGAACAGCCCGAACAAGATGTGGACAGCCCCCAGCCTCGGGCTGGAAATTGCGGGCGGCGGCGCGGAACCTGTCGAGGCGCTCGCGGTCCCATCCGAAACGGCAATCTGCGCGAACTGTTCCGCGGGGAGAGTCCCCTGCACCGCTTCAACGGCCGGTACAATCGCCCCGACAAATTTGCGCGCCGTCCGCTGGCGTGACACCGGCGGCAGAGGCCAACGGCTGACGGCCGTATGCAGAAAGCAGCGGCATCGCGGCCCGCGAGCGATATCGCGAATCGCCAGCGCCACGAAAAGCAAACCGGTGATGGCGAAAAACCATTTCCCGAATTGCAGATCCACAGCAAATGCCGCCGATCCCCAAGCGATGGAAGCGAGCAGGGCTAGAATCTGCGGAACGGTTCGATCCGGTCCGTCCGTGATGACGATGGCTTGTATATCGGCAAAGGAGAAGCGCTGGTAGGTTTCCGTGAAGCGCGAAGAATTCACCAGTAGGAGATGATCGGGCCCCTGCCAGAGCTGCGTGAATCCAGTGAGGGACCGCCTTTTCCCCGTCAGCGGCTCGTAAATCCTCATAGCTGGGGCCGGAGGGACGGAAAATACCGAATCAGGGCGACGATCCCGACTACCATGAGGCTAATTTCGGCGACGGCAAACAGCCCTGCGATATAGAACCGAATGCGTGTTCGTGGAAGAATGCTGCGGGGCGAGTTCCAGTGCCGGATCACAAAATAAAGCGACATGGGCGCGCCCACCAGCGCGGGCCAGAACAAAACCACGGGGAGGGTGGCCAGGGCGAGGGCGATGCTGTCATACAAGGTTCGCTTGGTATCCGCTTCCTGAATTTTTCTCCCGCGCACTCCGGTTGAGAAACAACCGGGGCAAATGCGGCGACCGTCCACGTCCAGTTCGCACAGGCGGCACAGGAAGCGTCCGCACTCGTC
>DATGII010000162.1:0-39374 GCA_035295805.1 Bryobacteraceae bacterium
CGGGAGGCGCGCAGCGCCGGCGCAAGCCCGAACGCCACACCGGTTGTGAAGGAGAGCGCCGCGGCGAAGCCGAGCACAGTCCAATCCGGTTGAATTTCGCCCGCACGCGGGATGGTGAAGGAAGCGATATTTGGAATCGCACGCAGGGCTAAAGCCGCGAGGATGACGCCGAGAGCTCCGCCGGCGAGCGAAAGCAGGACGCTCTCGGCGAGCAGTTGCGCAACGAGACGCGTGCGAGCGGCGCCGATGGCGGAGCGGACGGCCATTTCCCGCGACCGCGAAGCGGCCCGGGCCAGCAACAGGCCCGCCATATTGGCGCACGCGATAAGCAGCACCAGACCCACCGCCCCAAACAAAATCCAGAGGATGGAGCGCACGCTCGAGACGAGGTCATCTTTCAAGGGTGTAACTTCCGGGCTTCTCGGTTTGCCATCGAGCATGGCGGGATGCGCCAGAGCATATTGGCGGCGAACCACCTGCGCTTCGGCATTAGCCTGCTGGAAGCTAAGTCCGGGTTTGATGCGGGCGAACAGGGAGAGGAAGGGGCTCAACTCGCGCGCCCTTTGCGGAAGGCCGGGCAATTCCGAAGGCGCCGGCAGCCAGACGTCGATACCGGAAGACGGGAACTGGAACCGGGGCGGGAGAACACCGACGATGGTGTATGGGACGGCCGCGAACACGGCTGTTTTGCCAATGATTTGGGAATCGCCCGAGAAGCGGCGCCGCCACAGTTCATCGCTGATCATGGCGACGGGGTGCGCGCCGGGCGCGTCTTCTTCGGCGCGGAAGCTGCGGCCGAGGAGCGGTTGGACGGAAAGGATTCGCAAAAAATTCGCGGAGACGTGAACAGCCTTCAGAACCTCGGGCTCGGCGGCCCCGGAGAGCGCGAGGTCCTCGATGCCGGTGAACGCGCCGATTTCGGTGAAGGAACGCGCTCCGGCCTGCAACTCGAGGAAACGGGTGGGCGTGGCGCCGCCTTCGAGGCGGGCCAGCCGGTCGGCGCCGGGATAGTGCAGCGGTTCGAGCAAAACGGCGCGGATGACCGTGAACATGGCGGTGTTGCCGCCGATGGCAAGCGCAAGCGTAATGACTGCCGTTGTGGTGAAGGCGGGTCTAGTCCGCAGAGTGCGGAACGCGTAAACCAGGTCCTGGCGGATGGTGTGGAAAATGCCCAAGCTGCCCCTTCCGGCTGCAGCCAAGTTTACATCGAATTTGGGGCGCGACGGTTACTTGCCGACCAGGTGTTTGACGTCCTGCTCGTTCTCGTTGCAAATGTACTCGAGCAACTCGCCTTTGAGACGCTTGGGGTAGGTGGTGAATGACCAGGGCTTGGTAAACATCACCGGGTCATCCACGATGTTGACGAATTCCAGGTTCTCCGCATCCAGACGGCGGATGCGCTCGACCACCTTCATTTTGGTGGAGTGCGGAATGCCAGCGGCGTCGATCCAGGTTCTATCGTTAAAGCCGGTGGTTTCCACCACCAGCGTGTCGCCTTCCCAATGCCCGATGGATTCGCCATTCCAGAGGTCGTCGGCGAATTGGGAAAATCTGCGGCCATCCATGAAAATCTGGCGCCAGGTATGGGTGCCTCCTTCATAGAGGATGGCGATGTAGTTCGGCGTTTGGACGAACCGGAACGGATACGGCGTGGTGGTGAGGCGCGGCACTCCGGGCGGCAGACAGCGGGCTTCGGGATCGTCCTTCCCGAGGCGCGCCAGGCGGGCCTTGTACAGCGCCTCGCCTTCGGCCGAGAAGGGGATTTCCACGCCCGTGGCTTTCATGTTGACGTTCTGCCGAATGGCATTGGGTTCCCAAGGGCCGGTCAGGTCCGGCTTGCCGTCGGCCAGCCGCGGAACGGGGCCGGCCTTGCCGACCTCGGGTTTGGTTTGCGGGCTTTGTTTGAGCACGGTCGGATCCTGCAAACCGAAAGACGGGTGCAGCGGCGGTTCGGCCGACCCGGGCGCCTGGGCAGGCAACAGTGTTACGGCGCACAGCGGAATCGCGAAGAGAGAGAGTTTCATGTCCTTGTAACTATGATATGGCAGATTGGCGGGACCGCCGCCGGGACGGTTCGAAAAAGGGCGGGAGATCCGGAAGCCGAATCTCCCGCGTCGGAGGGGAGGGTCTAACGGGAGGCAGTCAGGACTTTCGGCATCGCCAAATAACCGACAACCTGGTCTTTCTTTACTTCGTTCACCACGATTTCGTACGGCTGATGCGCGCGCGAGAGGTAGAACTGCACCGGCTCGTTAATAGTGCGGTCCTTCTTCTCCACTTTCTTGTCATCCGCAATCACGTCGAGCGTATAGCGGTTACGCTTGGGATCGGCCTTGCGGAGGATGACGTTGATCGTGCCAATGCGCTGGGGCTGGTTAGTCTTGCGCACGTTGAATTCGACGTAGTTGCGCTCGCCGAGCTCGCGCAGGGCCGCCAGTTCCTTGGCGTTGGTGGCGATGAGGCCGCTCTGCACGCCCATATCTCCCTGGACGCTCTTCAAATCGGAGATCGTCTTATCGAGATCGGACCGCGCCTGCGAGACCTGGGAATCGACGGAGCTCACATGGTTCATGACATCGGCAACCTTTTCGTTGGCGGTGCTGGCGGATTCCTTGACTTCACCGAGCGCGGTGGCCACTTGTCTTTGCTCGATTTCGAGCTTTTGGGCAAGCTCATCGGCATGGCGGCTGGCGGTGCGGTTTGCCTGGGTGGCGGCGCGGAGCGCCTGCGTGCGTTCGTCGGCGAGCGAAGCGCGCAACGCTTCGAGGGTTTTCTGCGTGGCGCTCGCCGTGTCCTGCCAGTTCGTCTGCATGGACGACAGGTCCGATTGCAGAGAGCTTTCCATCTGGCTCAAGCGCGCGGAGAGCTCGCGGTTTTGATGAAAGAAATAGGCATCGCCCGCTCCGAGGACGGCGATCGTGCACAGAATTAACGGCAAATAAGATTTTCGGCGGTACATATCTTCTGAATGACCGGTAGCGTTTTCCATGATCGTGTGCTCCTCCTTAAATCCTCTGTAACCGTTTGGAACTAGGCTGCGCTGAATGGCCTTTTTACACTGCTTAGCGGCAGTCGGCGTGGGGAAAGCAATTCGCATTCCAAAACAGCGCGCCGCGGAACCGTGCGGGGTCGTACATTCGGCGGCCTTAACCCGATCAACGAAGGGTGCGTTTCGGCTGCGCCCGGGGTTGGATAAAATCGATCTTGCCATTTCCGAAACCTGGAGGGTTCCCGTTATGACGCGACAGAGATGCCATGGGATGCCGCTATGGGCTGCGGCGGCCGTGTTGGCTGCGTTTGCTACGTTTGCTACCCAGCCCGCACGGGCGGATCTGCTGGAAAAAACCAAGAAGGTGGGCAAGGTCACGGTGGCGTATAAGGTGGTGCTTCCGAACGGATACGATTCGGGCAAGGCGTATCCGGCTATCCTTGCTTTGGGCGGCGGTCCGCAAAACATGAACACCGTAGACCGTGTGCTGGCGAGCAACCTGCGCGCCGAGGCGGAAAAACGCGGCTACATCGTGGTGGCGCCGGCCGCCCCCAATGACGATCTGTTCTTCGAGGGTGGGGAGCGGATTTTCCCCGAATTTCTCAAGATGATCCTGGCAGACTACAAGATCCAGGACAACAAGTTTCATATCGCGGGACCGTCCAACGGAGGGATCGCGGCGCTGCACATCGCCGCGCTGCACCCCGATTACTTTTTGTCCGTGACCGCGTTTCCCGGATACATGTGGGAGCCCAGCCCGGCCAAGCTGCAAGCGATCTCCAAAATGTGCGTCTTCCTGTATGTCGGCGAGAACGATCCGTACCGGTGGCATGCGGAAATGAGCAAGGAAGCGGAATACCTGCGGTCGCAAGGGACGGTAGCGCACTACACGGTGGAGAAAGGCCAGCCGCACCGGATGGAAACGCTGGCCGGCGACCACGCCGGGCGCCTGTTCGACAATTTCGAGGAAACCAAGAAGGGGTGCAGCCAGCACGCGGGAAACGGCGCGACGTCGGCGCGGTAGCGACGCGACCGGGGCCGCCTAGGACGGCGGGCGGGTAGTGCCTCTTGCGTCGAGGAAGATGTAGGTCGCAATCGCCGTCGCCACGGCCCGAGAGCTGGAATCCGTCAGGTCGACGCGGCCCACGCACAACGTTGC
Organism: Bryobacteraceae bacterium; assembly: GCA_035295805.1. GTDB lineage: Bacteria > Acidobacteriota > Terriglobia > Bryobacterales > Bryobacteraceae > PSRJ01. The sequence continues at coordinate 4,149 of DATGII010000162.1, forward strand.
TCCGACGCGCAACAGATGGGCGCGTGCAAACAGCGTCCCTTCGCGCACTGGCCGCAAATAGTTTACCTTCAGCTCGACGGTGCTGATCGGGCGCGTTCCGCCGCAATGATGATTGATCGCGACGCCGACGGCGACATCGGCCAGACTAGCGGCGACACCGCCGTGGAGGGCTCCGTGGCTGTTGAGGAGATCGTGGCGGATCTTGCAGCGTAAGGTGACGCCATCGGCGTGCAGCCGGCTGACCTCGACGCCGAGGAGCCGGTTGAACGGGATCCTGTCAATCAGGCTGCGTACGCGAACGGAACTCTTCTTCTGATCCTTCATGCACCGATGGCGCTTTCCCCTGTGGATTCGAATCAACCAGTGTAGCGGAGAGGGCGGCGGGCGTTCAGCGGCGCCGATGATGGCTGACCTCGGCGCCGGCGGCCGGATCCAAAGGAAGACAATCCGCGATAGCCACCAGAGCGAGAATGGCGGTGAGGCCGAACGCGATGCGGAAATCCATGAGTCCCGGGGCGGCTGCGTGGCGGCCCTGGATCCAAGCTGCAATACGCAAGGCGACGGCGCCGACGGCGACTCCCATTCCCATGGACATCTGGATCATCACCGCGGAAAAGCTGGTGGCGGAACTCAACTGCGGCTTGGGAATGTCCACGAACGCGAGGGTACTCAAGCTGGTGAATTGCATGGACCGCGAGAGGCCATGCAGGAACAGCACCGTGATGATCAGCGCTTTCGGCGTTTGCGGAGTGAGGAAGCCGCAGAGGAGAATGAGCACCGCTGTGATGGCCCCGTTGGCGAGCAGCACTTGTTTGAAACCGAAGCGGCGCAGAACCGGAGTGGTGATCGGTTTCATGCTGAGGTTGCCCGCGAACATGGCGAGCACCAGAAGGCCGGATTCAAACGCGCTTAACCCAAACGGTACCTGAAAAAGGAGAGGCAGCAGGAAGGGCGAAACGCTGATCGCGATGCGGAAAAGGGAACCGCCCCATATGGTGAGAGCGAACGTGGGGATTTTCAGGCAGGACAGTTCGACAAGAGGGTAAGGCGTGCGGCGCAGGTGCCGGACCGCCAGCCAGCCGGTGAGCACGCTGCATCCAAGCCAGAGTGCAACCGGGATCCATCGCTCGTTCTGGCGCGCCAGCAGTTCCAGACTGTACATGAACGTCGTACAGGCCGTACCAGTCAGCGCGAAACCGCCCCAGTCAAAACGGCGAGGCGCGCTGTCCACCTCGTTTCCGACCAAGTACAGGGAGAGAGCCAGTCCGGCCACACCCAGCGGCACGTTGAGGAAGAAGATCCAGCGCCAGGAGGAATAGGTTGTGATAAAACCACCGGCCGGCGGACCGAGGACGGGAGCGATCAAGCCGGGCCAGGTGATATAGGCGATCGACCGCATGAGGTCCTTCTTTTCTGTAATGCGCAAGACCACCAGCCTGCCGACCGGCACCATCATGGCGCCGCCGATGCCCTGCAGAATTCGAGCTGCCGTGAACTGCCAAAGGCTGTTACTGAAACCGCAGAGAACGGAGGCCAAGGTGAACAGGGCGATGGCGGAGGAAAAGACCGTTCGGGCGCCCAGGCGGTCCGCGACCCATCCGCTGACCGGAATGAATACGGCGAGCGTGAGCATGTAGGCAGTCATGCCCATGTTGAGATCAACCGGGCTGATGCGGAAGGATTGGGCCATCTGGGGCAGCGCGGTGGCGATGACGGTGCCATCCAGATTCTCCATGAAGAAGGCGCCGGCGACCAGCAGCGCGATCGCAACCGGTTTTTGCGCGGATGCGGGCGCTTGTGGTTCGGTCAGCTTCGGCATCAGCTTGCATTTTACCGGCAGTGGACGGCGCGCAGCGTTTTTGGTGCGCGGGAATGTTAGGTTAAACCATTAGTACCCCTGTGCGGCATTTCTGGGTTTGCAATCGCGCTGTTGGTTTTGCTAACATCTACGTGGGCGATCGGAATCCTTCCTTTGAAGCACCCAAAAACCAACCAACGGAGTAAAGCAATCACTGAATGAGTTTTACCGTATTTCTTGGCAACCTCCCCACTTGGGTCACTGCTGACGATATCAAGCAATGGCTGACGGCCGAAGATTTGGTCGCCGACTCCATCAAAGTGATCCGCAACCACGAGACGCAAGAATCCAAGGGCTTCGCTTTTGTTGAAGCGCCAACCGCCGATGAGATGCAGGCGATCATCCGGCGATTCGATCGTGCGCCTCTCGAAGACCGTTTGCTGCGCGCCAACCCGGCTCAGCCTCCGAAAGGCAAGGACCCGCGTGGCGCCGCCGCTACATCCGGAGCTCCAAGTGCAGGAGCCGGCGCTCCGCAGTCTCAACAGCCTCCGCGTCAGCAGCGGCGCAAACGGGGCGGCCGCGACCGGGAGCAGGATTCGCGCGGTGTGTTCGCCACCGAGCTGGCCAAAGTTCTATAGTCGCGAGCCCCGCTCTTCTCGCGCTGCGGGTGCCTCCACACCTGTGAAGGCCAGTCACATTCATTTTGCATTAATTCACCACATTTTCAATGACTTACAGCTGGCAGCGGGCGTGCAATCCGGGGCCGCATGAGAATCGCTTGGCTAGCCGCCCTGGTCCTGGGCAGCTGGCTCACTCCTTTCACCCTCACCGCCGGAACCGAAGATCCCGAGATTAACGTAAACTCACGCTACACGGTTGAAACCGTCATCGTCAGGGGCGACGGCTGGTCGACGAATCTGGCTTCCGATCATGACGAAAAGATCAGCTCCGGTCTGCGGGAGGAAATCAGCGCGCTGATCGGGAAGAAACTGAACGTTTCGCGGCTCGATGATCTGGGAAGCCGGCTGCGCAAGGAATTTCAGGCGCGGGCGGTGACGCACCGCGTGCAACGCGGCGACGCGCCGGAGTCGGTTCGGGTGGTATTTCAGATCGTGCAGCGGCCGGCACGGTTCGATGTGTCCGTACCGAAGTTCCTGTATGCCAGCAAACAAGGATGGAGCGGCGAGGCCGAAGGCACGGCCACCATTGGGCATAACGGGTTTACGTTCGGGTTAGCGAGCGATGGGGACGAACTGGTGGAACGGTACACCGGCCTGCTCGCACGATACGAGAACACGCGGCTCGGCACCGATCGGGTCCATCTGCGATTCGAATTCGAGAGCTATCACGACAACTGGAATGGAGCGAGCCGGGTGGCGCTAGCCGAAGGTGTGCCGGGGACCGAAGAGACGTCCGGAATCTACCGCAACCGGATGAATCTTGAGCCGATGGTTGTGTTCGTCGTAGCACGCCCTCTGACGCTAAGCGTGGGGGCCAGCTTCCAGCGTATGCAGGAAGAGGAGCCGGGCATGCCGATCGACGCCGCGAACGCATTTGTCACGAAGCTGCAATATCAATGGCATACGGAGGACGCGCAGAACCGGCAGGACGTCGCGGCCGGGTATAGCCTGCACGCGGGCACGCGGGCGCTGGGCAGCGATTTCGTTTACGGGCGGCAGCACTTCGAGGCGCGGTACAGGCTCACGCGCGGCAAGCAGGTGTTTACGGACGAGGTGCAGGGCGGGTGGCTGACCGGGCGGGCACCTCTATTCGAACGGTACGTGGCCGGCAACAGCACTCTTTTGCGGGGCTGGAACCGCTATGAAATTGACCCGTTCGGTGGAAACCGGATCATCCACAACTCCGTCGATTATCGATACGGTATCTTTCAGGTGTTCTATGATACCGGGGCGGTGTGGGACAGAGGGCAGCCCGCCATTGCGCGGCATTCGGTCGGCGTCGGGCTGCGGCAGAGCGCCTTCTTTCTGGCAATCGCCTTCCCGGTGCGGGAGGGGCGCGCCGACCCCATGTTCCTGGTAGGCATGAATTATTGAATAGCGATTTTGCGCACAGACAGATCAGCCGCAGAAGCTGGCTCCTGGCCGGCCTTACGGTTCCTCTGCTCAGCGCGCGGAGCACCGGTAACCTGAGCTTCGCATTCGACGGCGACGACCTGCACGTGGCCGCGCCGCAACTGCACTTTCTTTCCGGCAGGCCGCTGGCGCGATTGCAGGACGGCGCGACGGTAGTGTTCATTTCCCAGCTCACGATCTTTCGCGACGACCGCGGAACGGTGTGGCGGCGCAATCCGGAGCGGCTGACCGTGAGTTACGATGTGTGGGAAGAAAAATTCAGCGTCATTCTGGGATCGACAAACCGGCGGGTCTCCCGACTCTCCGCCTCGGCCGCAGAGACGTGGTGCCTCAGCAACCTGGCGATCAGCGCGCTGGGGATGGAGCCGGACCAGCCGTTCTGGTTCCGGCTGGATTTGCGGACCGCCGACCCCAAGGACCTCTCGGCCGTCGTGGGCGATCCGGGGATCAGCATCAGCGCGCTGATTGAACTATTCAGCCGCAAACCGGGTGCGGACCAGGATCAGTGGACCGGATATGCCGGGCCGCTGCGGCTATCGAAGCTTCCCAGAATCAGCGCGCGCAGGACGCGAAACGGGTGAAAGGGCTTCGTAACAGGTTGGTGATCGTCTTCCTGACGGCCACGCTGTTGCCGCTGGCGGCCACGGTGTGGATTACGACCTCACTGCTGGACCGCAGCCTGGAATACTCGTCCACCGCAGAGCTGGACACGCTTGCGAAATCGCTACAGACGACCGGGCGCGAGTACTACGTGCACATGCGCGAGGAACTCAAAAAGCAGGCCGCGTCAGGCGCGCTGCAGCCCCAGAAGTATGCAGACGGGACTGGTTCCGAGGCCGTTCGGGCGTTCGCGCAGAGTGGGGATTCGGACCGCTTTGTGACCGCGGGAAGCGAAGGGAATCGACTGGATTACCTGGTACGGCACGGTGACGAGGTCTGGGTGTATTCAGCGAACCTGGGTAAGGTGGGGCTGGACCGGGTTTCGCGGCAACTGGGCGAAGCGCGCGCCGTGGTGGAACAGCGCAGCACGCGCGATCTGCGGCGCGGATTCAAACTCGTGTATGCGCTGCTGGCGGCGTCGATCTGGCTCGTCTCGCTAGTTCTGCTGGTGTTTTTTGCGTACCGGGTCAGCCGACCGACGCAGCAGTTAACCGAGGGCTTGACGCGGTTGGCGCGGGGCGATTTGAGCGCGCGCGTGGCGACACGCGGCGATGATGAAGTGGGCCGTGCGATCCAGGCGTTCAATCGAATGGCGGAGCGACTGCAGGAATCGACCGAGCGGCTGGTCTACCTGCGGCAATTGGCGGGCTGGCAATCGCTGGCGCGCAAGACCGCGCACGAGGTGAAGAATTCGCTGACGCCGATCCGGCTCACAGTGGAGGAGATGGTGGCGCGATCGGGGGCCGCGGACCGCGCGTTTCAGGAGCAGGCGGCGCAGATCGTAATCGAGGAAATCGAGACGCTGGAGCGGCGCGTGCGGGCGTTCACGCAGTTTTCTTCCGAGCCGCCGCTGTGCCCGGGACCGGTGGATGTCAATTCCCTGCTGCAGGAGCGCATCTCGTTTTTGAAGACCGCGCATCCGGAAGTGGCCTACGACTGCGCACTGTGGGAGCCGGCGCCGCCGGTGCTCGCCGACCAGGATGTGGTCAAGGGCATTCTTACGAATCTGCTCGAAAACGCCGCCGAAGCCGCGGGCGAGGGCGGGCATATCCTCGGCAAGACCTGGGCGGAAAACGGGCGGGTCGCGATCGAAGTGCACGATTCCGGGCCGGGGTTGAGCGTGCAGGCACGTGCCTCCCTGTTCCAGCCCACCATTTCATTCAAGAAACGGGGCATGGGGTTGGGACTTTCGATCGCGCGTAAGAGCGCGCTGCTTTCGGGAGGGGATATCGAGCTGGTGAAAGGAGAGTTGGGCGGCGCCGGATTCCGCGTGCTGCTGCCTGCGTTCGTCAATGGCCAAGCGCATCCTGATCGTGGATGACGAGGAAAATATTGGCCGCTCGCTGCGGATGATTCTCGAGCGCGAAGGTTACGGCGTGAATGTGTGCCGCTCGGTAGCGGAATTTCGAACGCATCCGGATGCGGGGCGCGCGGACGCGTATTTGCTGGACATGAAGCTGCCGGACGGCAGCGGCATCGACCTGCTTAAGGCCGTGCGCCAGAACGGCGCGCCGGCGCCGGCAGTGATGATTTCGGGTCACGGCACGATTGCGGATGCGGTGGAAGCCACGCGCGCGGGCGCGTTCGACTTTCTGGAAAAGCCGCTGAGCCGGGATCGCGTTCTGCTCGCCGTGAAGAATGCGCTGGAGCAATCGACGCTGCGCAAAGAAAACGAGCGGCTGCGCGAACTGGTGGGCACCACGCCGAGAATGATCGGCGAGTCGCCGGCCTGGCAGCGCGCCGTCGAGCAGGCTTCGATGGCGGCGCGCTCGGACGCACGGGTGCTGCTGATCGGCGAATCGGGCACAGGCAAGGAGCTATTGGCGGCGCATATTCACAAATCGAGCCCATTTGCGTCCGGTCCCTTTGTAAAAGTGAACTGCGCCGCGATTCCCACCGAACTGATCGAGACTGAACTGTTCGGGCACGAAAAAGGAAGTTTCACGGGTGCGACCGCTACACGGCGCGGCAAATTCGAGCTGGCGGACGCCGGGACGATTTTCCTCGATGAGGTGGGCGATTTACACGGGGCGTCGCAGGCCAAGCTGCTGCGCGTATTACAGGAGGGAGAATTTCACAGGGTCGGCGGCGAAGCCATCATCCGGGTGAACGTGCGGGTGATCTCGGCGACGAATCGGGACCTCAGCGCAATGGTGGCCCAGGAGAAATTCCGAGAGGACCTGTACTACCGGCTCAGTGTGGTGCCGATCCGCGTTCCGGCGCTGCGCGAACGCCCGCACGATGTACAGCCGCTGGCCGAGTATTTCCTGGAAGATTTCTGCGCCCGAAACAATTTCAAGCGCAAGGCAATTGAGGAAGGTGTTTTTCCGCTGCTGGAAAGTTACGGATGGCCGGGCAACGCGCGCGAGCTACGGAACGTGATCGAGCGGATGGCGATCCTCACGCCCGGCGAGCGGCTAACGCGGGAGGCTATTCCCGTGGAGATCCGGGTGCAGCGGGAGGCAGGCCCGAAATCGACGATCCAGGAAGCGCGGGAATCGGCGGAGCGCGAACACATTCTGCGTGCGCTGGAAGAATCGAAGTGGAACGTCAGCGGCGCCGCCCGCCAGCTGGGCATGGAACGGACGAACCTGCACAAACGGATTCGCGCGCTGGGATTGAGCCGCGAGAAGTAGGCCCGGCGGTGAGCCGGTTGACGCCGCTATTTGTTCTTAAACAGCTCGTCCCAGCTGGAATCGAGGGCGATCCAGCGGTCGGGGCGGTCGGTTTCATTCTCCGGCAGAGAGAGCGCGCCGTGTCCTTTGGGGCAAATCAGCTCCGTCAGGACCGGCTCGAAAATGCTGGCCGGCGAGCCGAGTGTGACAGGGATGGCCAGACGGCGGAGGCACACCGGGCAGCGGCGGCGCTGATCGGCAAAGCACCACCAGAGCCCGCGCACGCAGATCACAAGGAACCCGAGCGCGGCGACAATGCGCCCGATGGTGGCGGCCACTCCCAGCGCCGGTTGAAAGGTGCGGAAGAACGCACCCGCTTCCATCCAGAGAAGAAGCGGGATGGCGATTGCCAGGGCCGTCTTTGCGGTTAAAAAAGGCCAGTAGCGCCAGTTATGACCGGTCGGGCGGCGGTGCTCCTTCACTACCATCACCAAGCCGCTAATGATCGAGAAAAGGGTTCCGATCAGATACCAGTAACTGTCGCGACCAGGGAGGCGGTTTGCGAAGGACCCGATGCGCACCACGCGCGGCGGGCCGGGTATCGCGGCCTTTGCGAGATCGGTGAGCTCCTTGGCAAGCTGCCAGTTGGCGGCGCCGGGGGCGAGGCGCGCTACCGCGGCCGAGAGAAAGCCTGGCGGGTTCGACGGCGCGTCTGAATTCAGAGGGAGCCAGAAATCGACAGAGGGAGAAAGGGCCCAGAAAAGCTCCGGCAGCACGCCCACGACCGTATATGGCCGGCCGTCGACCTGGATCGCGGAGCCAATGACCCGCGGGTTGGCGCGATACAGCGAACGCCAGGCAGGATAGCTGAGGACGACAGCGTTGCGGTCACCGGGTTGGAAGAGCCGTCCGGCGGCTGGTCTCGTACCCAGGACTGCGAAAAAGTTCCAAGTCACCCAGGCGCGCGGCTGGTTGTACCAAAAGCGGTAGCCGGCGATGTCGCGGGCAAAGGCGGAGTTGCTGCGCCACAAGGGAATCAGGCGAGCCAGCACGGCCGCCCGTTGGTTCGGCCTGGCTGGATACTGGGCGGATACGAGACCTGCCGCGTCCTCGATCGGCGGCCCTTCGAAGAACGAGCGCACGCCGCGAAAGCCGTGGGTCGAGGCGGCGAGCAAGATCAGGATCGCCGTTCCGATACCGAGCACAAATAGCGGGCCGTGAAGGAGTGCCTGCGCGGCATCAGTTCGCAAGCGGAGGGTGAGGGCATCACGGATGCACTTCCGGTACAGGTTTAGAAGGACAGCGCCCCGGGAATCCGGACCGGGGACTTCGCCGCGATCGCATAAAATCCGCCAGGCAGTCAGGTTGGTGTCCCAGCGGGCGAGCCACTCATCGCGGCAGCTCTCGGGCACAGCCCGGCTGATGGCCCGGAGGAGCGCACGGGAGGTCCGAGAGGAGCGCACTGTCGCAATTATGACACCGCGAGCGGCCGGATTGAACCGGGCACAGACCAGAGTTCTAGAGGTTGGCGTTGAACCAGCGGATCATGCGGAGAAGGACGTCACGCTGATCAGCGGGCTTGGTGAAACGGTGCCCCTCATTGGCGTAGACGACCAATTGCGTTTTCACGTCCAGCGTCTTGAGGGCGTGCCAGAATTCATAAGATTGCGCGGGCGGGCATTCGGCGTCGCTGTCCCCCACCAGCATGAGCGTCGGAGTTTTGGCCTGGCGGATGAAATTAATGGGCGAACTCTTCGCGTAGACCGCCGGATCAGCGTAGACCGATGCACCGAAATAGGGGATCATCCACTGATCGATCGCGTTCTCGCCGTAATAGCTCTGCCAGTTGGCGAGACCGGCGCCGGCGACCGCGGCTCGGAAGCGATTGGTCTGAGTGACGGCCCACATGGTCATGTACCCGCCGTAGCTCCAACCGGTAATGCCGACACGCTGCGGGTCGATGGGAGCGGAGCGGACCGCTTCATCGATACCAGCGATGATATCGCGCAGATCGCCGCCGCCGAAGTCTTTGACGTTGGCAACGGTGAATGCCTCGCCTTGACCGTAGCTGCCGCGCGGGTTGGGCATTAGAACGAAGTAGCCCTGTTGCGAGAGCAAGAGGGGATTAAATCCGGGGCTGGGCCACGCGGGCTTCAACGATGAGGCCGGGCCGCCGTGCACGGACACGATCAGTGGATATTTGCGGGCGGCATCGAAGTGCGTTGGATAAAGCAGCCATCCTTGGATGTGGAACCCATCGTTGGACCAGTGGAGGCTTTTGGCTTCGCCCCAGGGTGGGGTGCGGCCGCGATTTTCGTGAGTGACGGGCTGCCAGGAGCCAATCGGGCCGGCCCAGACTTCGGGAGGCGTTTGAAACGAGCTGCGGATGAGGGCTGAGATCTTTCCGTTGGCGGAGAAGGAAAGGCCCGTGTCTTGAGCAAGGGGAGTGATGGTTTCATCGCCGTGCCAGAGGCGCTCCAGTTTACCCGTGGCGGAGTCGAAGCGCGAGATCGCGCTGCCGCCATCGAAGTGCTCCGTGAAATAGAGCTGCGGCGATTCTCGCGGCCACGTAATGCTGCTGGCGGAGGCAGCAAGGCCGGGGGTCAGATTGCGGGCGGCTCCTCCGCCCGGGCTCACCTGAAAGATATCGCCTCCGGTAGAACCTTCGTCGCTCATGAGGCCGCCGATGAAGACGATCGATTGGCCGTCGCGTGACCAATGCGGCGCGGCAATCTGCTGCTGGACGGGCGGCCTGTAGATGGGCTCGGTGTAGCCGCGGGCAACATCAATGGTGTAGAGCTGGGCGATCCACCAGTTGTCATCACCATCGCCGTGAGCGGCTATCGCGGCGAACTGCTTTCCATCAGGAGACCAATCGTATTCGTAAACATACAGGTCAGGGGGCGTGAGGATACGCGAGGCGCCGTTGGACACATCGACGAGCGCCAGACGCTGTTCGTAGATCTTGGAATCGATGACGCCGGTCTGATGGAGGACGGGGTCGAGCGGGCCGGCTTCGCGGGGCAGATTTTCGGTGAAAAGTATGGCGATCTGTTTGTCATCGGGGGACCAGCGCGGATCCGCGAGCAGTCCTTTGAAGTGCGTCAACTGGCGGGCCGGACCGCCCTCGGGGTTTGCGAGGTAAAGCTGCAACTGGCCGGGTTTCGCGCAGTCTGAAAGGAAGGCGATCCGTCTACCGTCGGAGGACCAGGCGAGGCCGTGTTCGTCGCAGGGCATCTTGCCGGCAGTGAGGCGCGACTGCGCGGCGCCGGCGGGCACCGATGAGAGATAGATCGAAGACTTCGAGGGTGCGGTTCCGCGCTCGACATAGGCGACGCGCGCGCCGTCGGGCGAGAGCGCGACCTCGGTGAAACGGCGGGTCGCGGTGATCTCAGCTAGTGCGGGCTCGACTGGCGTCAGCGGCTGGGCGAGGACGGACGCGGCGGCGAACAGAACAATGGGAAGCATGGCCTCCGTCCCCATGTTACATGGCCGCTTTGCGGCCCCAGAGGCGCCCCGTGGCGATGTCGGCGCCTTGGCGCAGCGATTTTAATTTTAACCAGACGACGGGCTCGATGACCCATTCGCGATTGGTGAATGTGCCGAAGCCACAATCGGCGCTGCCGATGACGCGCTCGCGATCACCTACGGCGGCAACGGCTTCCCGTAAGCGGCGGGCCACGACTTCGGGATGCTCGACGATGTTGGTGGTGGTATCGATTACTCCGGGGATTAACGCCATATGAGCCGGAAGCGGATGGCGGCGCAGCGCTTCGTACTCGTGCTGATGGCGGGGATTGGCGAGTTCGATGCTGAGAGCGCCGACATTGGCTTGATAAAGGACCGGCAGGATCAGGTCGAGCGGCACATCGTGAATGTGCGGGCCGTCCCAGTTTCCCCAGCAGCAATGCAGGCGGACACGGTCGCGCGGAATGCCTTCGATGGCCTGGTTCATGGCGGCTACATGGCGCTCGCAGCGGTTGACGAAATCGGCATCAGAGAGATCGCGGTAAAACATGGCGCGATCCATGGCGAGATCGGGTGCATCGATTTGGAGGATAAGGCCCGCCTGGTGGATCGCCTGATACTCGTGGCGCATCTCACGCGCGAGCGCCGCCAGGTACGCATCATGCGATTCGTAATGTGCGTTGAGCAACGTCGTCGAGAGAATGCCGGGCGAGGGCGCGGTCATGAAACAGTCGGTGAACGCGGCGGCGGCGCGCGCGATGCGCACTACGCGCTCAGTCTCCTGGCGGATGGGGGTGATATCGAGGTAGTGAATTTCGGCTTGCGCTTCGGGCGCGTTCTGCATCCGGCTGCGGCGCGGGAAGCGGCGCATCAGCGTCTCGACCAATTCGGGAAATTCTTCATAATCGCGGCCGCGGCGGCGCTTGGATTCGCCGGCGAAACCCGACATGCGCTGCGCGATGTAGGTCTGGAAGGCGACGCGCTGCTGCTCGCCGTCATTGCCGATGTCGATTCCGGCTTCGACCTGCCTGTTCACGACGTGCTCGACCGCTTTGTCCATTTCGCGCGCGAGCTGGCCGGGATCGACGGGCTCCCCTTCCTCGCGGCGGATCAACAGGTCGGAGAGGACCTCATTGCGCGGCAGACTCCCTACGTGCGTGGTCAGGATGCGCTCGCGGCTCAGGGTCATGTGGGTATGGTAATACAGGCCGGCGCGCGGACGGCTAAGCCCGCCGGGGGTTGGCTGCGGATGTGAGGTCCGCCCCAGGCCCTCGGCGGCTTTCGGCTTGCGGGGGCCTAACTGCAGGAGGAGGAAACGGGAGCGATGCTCTCGGGGCGAAACACTTTCTCGCCGTTACCGTCCGATTGCATGGAACCGGTGAGCTTCACGGTCTGATTCACGTAGGCATCCAGCTGCGCGGGGCCGGGAAATGAATACTTTTCGTGCGAACTGGAGTCAGTGATGACATATTGATTGGCTTGGCTACCTTTGGAAAGACAGCCGGTCACGCTCATCTTTTGAACGTCGCCGGGTTGGGCCGCGCCGGGTTCGTCGGGTTGAGCACGGGGCGTGCGCTGCTGCGAAGGACCACCTTGATCAGGAGGTGTACTGCGGCCGGGTTGCTGGGCGTAGGCAGCGATACCAACACCCAGGATGAGGAGTGTGAAAACGCGAAGGACTCTTTTCATGAAAAGCACCTCACGCGGGTCTTAGCAAGCACTTGGCCAGTGGGCCGCGTCGCGGCAAACCGGAGTACGATCTGCGAGGTTCAACACGAGCCGAGCGGCACCGGCGTGCGCGATCGCCCATTCGTGTGAAGAACATTGAACTGCGAACCCGGGGCACGGTTACCGTGCTGAAAAAGAGTATGCGCAGGAATTACACGCGCGGGACATCGGTGGTGCTGCCCGGAGCAACGGTACCTGGAGCAAGGGTACTGTGTCGATTGCGGGCGGCGAGATGGCCGCGATCACAGCCACTTGGCTGGTTCACGCAGGGCGGCGACGACGTCTTTCAGGAATAGAGCGGCCTGCGCGCCGTCGACAACGCGGTGATCGCTGGAAAGCGTAAGGGTCATCATCGAACGGACGGCGGGTTTGCCATCGACAGCGATTACGCGATCGGTGATTGCGCCCACCGCGAGAATGGCGGCTTGCGGCGGTGTGATGATGGCGGTGAACGCGTCCACCTCGTACATTCCGAGATTGCTGATCGTGAAGGTGCCGCCGGAGACATCGGGCGGGCGCAGATGGCCGGCGCGGGCGCGCTCGCTGAGATCGGCGCGGCGCTCGGCGATGGCGCCGAGCGAGGCGCTATCGGCCCTGGGTATGACGACGCCGACGACGCCGTCTTTGACCGCGGCGGCTACGCTGATGTTGACCTCGGGATGGACCTGGATGCCGTTGCCGGTCCATGTGGCGTTGAACTTGGGATGCCGTGCGATGACACGGGCCACCAGGGCGACGAGCAGATCGGTGTGGGTGAGCTTCACTTTATGATCGCGCTCGACTACCGGGCCGAGATAGCTGCGGGCGGAGTTGAGGCCGCCGGCCTCGATTTCGCGGACGAGGAAGAAATGCGGAGCGCTGGTCCAGCTTTGCGTGGTGCGCTCGGCCATCAAGCGGGCGATGTTGCTGAGCGCGGCGGCAGGCTCGAAGGCGGGGGCCGCGGCGGCAGCGCTCGCCGGCGACAGGACCGCCGGTGCTAGAGTTGATTTCGCGGCGGCCTGGACATCGTCGCCGGTGATGGCGCCGTCGGGGCCGGTGCCGCGCACGCGGGAGAGATCCACGCCTAAATCCTGGGCCATGCGGCGCGCCTTCGGCGAGGCGCGAATCCGTGCAGGTGTGGGATTCGGGGCGGCGGTCAGCTCGGAGACCTGCCCCACGGTGGCGCTCATGGCGCGGCCGGAGACCGTGGGCGCGGATTCGGCCGGGGGCGTTTCGCCGGGCGCGACGATCCAGGCTATGGTTTGCCCGACAGGCACGTCGGCGCCGGCGCGTGCTTTCAACGCGGAGAGGACGCCGTCAGCCGGGGCCTCCACTTCGACGGTGACTTTGTCGGTCTCAATTTCGAGCAGCGGCTCGCCTTTTTTGACGGAGTCGCCTTCTTTCTTGAGCCAGGCGAGGAGTTTGCCGGTCTCCTGCGCCATCTCAAGCGCGGGCATCACGACGCTGACGGCCATTGTTAGCGGGTCACTCCGACGCCTTCACTGCGCGCGCTGGCTTCGATCATTTCAACGATGCGCTGGCTGGGGGCGGCTTCCTGCTCGCGCTCGGTGGGCAGCGGGCCGTCCACGGTGTGGTAGTGTGCGCCGGCGATCATGAGTTTTTCGGCCGGGAAGCGGGTAATGACCTCATGGCCGGTTTCGGTGACCACGATTTCTTCCTCGATGCGCGCAGCGTAGCCGTCCTTCGAAGGCCAAAAGGTTTCGAGCGCGAAGACCATGCCGGGCTTGATTTCGTGGGAGTGTTCGAGCGAGACCAGGCGGCTGATGACGGGTTTCTCCCAAATTGCGAGACCGATGCCATGACCGAACTGCAGGGCGAACGCGGCTTCTTCGTTGGGGAATCCGAATTCCTGCGCCTTGGGCCAGACGGCGGCGATTTCGCCGGTCGTGCGGCCGGGCCGCACGAGATGGATGGCGGCGTCGAGGTATTCGCGGCAACGCTTGTAGGCGTCGATCAAGGCGCGCGACGCGTAGCCGATGCTGAAACAACGGTAATAGCAGGTGCGATAGCCCATGTAGGAATGCAGGATATCGTAGTAGACGGGATCGCCGGGGCGGAGGACGCGATCGGAAAACACGTGCGGGTGGGGATTACAGCGCTCGCCGGAAATGGCGTTGACGCCTTCGACGTACTCCGAACCCATATCGTAGAGGACCTTGTTCACGAGGCCGACGGCTTCATTCTCGCGCAGGCCGGGTTTCATGGCTCGGTAGAGCTCGTCATAGGCCGCGTCGACCATCATGGCGGAGTGGGTGAGCAGCGCGATTTCATCCTGCGTTTTGATGACGCGGACGTCGGACATGAGCTGCTGGCCGTCGACGACCTGGATGCCTTCCTTCTGCAGCGCAAACAAGATGGGCGGTTCGACAACGTCGACACCGACCGGCTCCTTGTGCAGATTTCTCATTTCGAGCTCGACTTTGATCTTGCGGGCGACGTCTTCGGCGCGACCCATTTCGGGCGACATGGCGCCGCGGAGGAGCGGGATGCCGGCGCGAGAGCGCTCGCCGAGCCACGGGCAGTTGAGCTGATGGTGGCGCGCGGCGGAACCGAAGTCCCACAGGATGGGTTCGTCATTCTGCGGAAGCAGCGTGAAGCGGCTGATTTTGTCCTGGGCCCAGGTGCCGATATGAGTGGCGGTGATGTACCGCACGTTGTTCATGTCAAAGCACAGCAGGGAGCCGATTTCGGATTTGGCGAGCATGGATTTGACGCGCGCGAGCCGCTCGCGGCGCAGGCGATCGAGATCGATTCGCTGCTCCCAGTCCACTGCCATCGAACCGTAGGTTTTCAGTGCCACAGAACTATCTCCTGAATTAGCGGGCAGTCCGGAGACCGGCCCCACAAAGCGCTTTCGCGGCTTCAAAAACTGTTTGTTCGGTTGGGACGGTGACGTCTTCCAACGGCGGAGAGAAGGGGATGGGGACATGCATCGCACCCATTCGCTTCACCGGCGCTTCCAGATAGAAGAACGCGCCTTCCTGAATCACCGAGGCGATCTCGGCGCCGACCCCGTAACGGCCATAACCCTCGTCCATGACGATCACGCGCGAAGTTTTTTGCGCGGATTCGACCAGCGTTTTCTCATCCAGGGGCCACAGCGTGCGGGGATCGATCACTTCGGCGCTGATGCCGGCTTTATCCAGCAGGTCGGCCGCGCCTAAGGCCACCTGCACCATGCTGCTGGTCGCTACGATGGTCAGGTCATTGCCGGCGCGCTTGACGTCCGCCACGCCGAGCGGAATCGTGTATTCCTGCTCGGGTACCGGGCCTTTGAGGCGGTACATCATTTTGTCTTCGAAAAAGATGACCGGGTTGTCGTCGCGGATGGCGGTCTTGAGGAGGCCCTTGGCGTCGTAAGGAGTCGAGGGCAGCACCACCTTAAGACCCGGCACGTGGCAGAACCACGCGTGCAGGGATTGCGAGTGCTGCGCGGCGGAACGGCGCGTGGCGCCCAGGGTGGTGCGCATGACCATCGGGACCTGCCAATGGCCGCCGGACATGTAGTGAACTTTCGCGGCCTGGTTGACCATCTGGTCCATCGTGAGTGTGACGAAATCGCCGAACATAATGTCGACGACAGGACGCAGGCCGGTCATCGCGGCGCCCACGGCGATTCCGGTGAAACCGGCTTCGGAGATCGGCGTGTCGAGGACCCGATCAGGCCCGAACTCATCGACCAAGCCCGTCAATACTTTGAAGGGATGGCCGGCCTCGGCAATATCCTCGCCCATAACGAGGACGCGCGCGTCGCGGCGCAACTCTTCGGCGAGGGCCTCGCGGACGGCCTGACCCAGAGTGATCTCGCGCCCGTTACTCTCCGGCATAGACATCCTGTTGCACCTTGTCAACGCTCGGATACGGGGCCGAAGTAGCGAACTGAACGGCTTTATCGATCTCGGCTTTTACTTCGGCCTGAATCGAATCGAGATTGGCGCGGTCGGAGATTTTTTGCGCGATCAGCCACGTGGCGAAGATTTGGACCGGATCGCGTTCCGTCTTCCAGTGCTGCTCTTCCTGCTTGGAACGGTAGTAATCACGGCTGACATCGCCGACGTGATGTCCGAAGTAGCGGTATGTATTTACCAGCAGGAATGCCGGCCCTTCACCTTTGCGCGCTCGATCGACGAGGCGCTTAGCGGTGGCGTGGACGGCGCGCACGTCCTGGCCGTCAACGGATTCCGAATGGATACCGAAGGCTTTGCCGCGAGCCAGGATATCGCCGGCCGTGACTTCGGAGAAGTGCGTGTACTCGTTGTACATATTGTTTTCGCACACGTAAATGATAGGCAGCTTCCAAATGGAAGCCATGTTCATCACTTCATAGAGCGAGCCCTGTCCGAGCGCGCCTTCCCCAAAGAAACAGATGGCGACGCGGCCGTTGCCCAGACGCTTGGCGGAGAATGCGGCGCCGGTGGCTATACCTGCGCTGCCGCCCACAATCGCGTTGGCTCCGAGATTGCCGGTGGCGGGATCGGCGATATGCATTGATCCGCCTTTGCCCTTGCAGTAGCCGGCTTCTTTGCCCAGCAACTCGGCGAACATGCGGTCGGGCGCGGCGCCCTTGGCGAGGCAGTGGCCGTGGCCGCGATGCGTGCTGGTGATGTAGTCGTCGGGACGCAGCGCTGAGCAGATGCCAACCGCGACCGCCTCTTCTCCGATATACAAATGCGCCAGACCGGGCATCAAGGCGCGTGTGTACAGATCATTGACTTGCTCTTCGAACAGGCGGATGGTCAGCATCCGCCGGTACATACGGAGCCATTCGTCATTTTGCGTGTGTGCATCAAGCTGAGATGGGTCTACGGCTGTGGCCATGGGGGAGACTCCAGACATCCATACATTGTAACGGGTTCCTGCGGATGGAGGCCGGGAAAGCCCCATCGTGAGGGCGATTATAGGCAGGGGCGCCGGGAATGTCTACCAGTTCTTTGGCTTCCAGGCTTTCGCTGGTAAAGATTATGCAAAAAGGGGCAGGTCTGCGACGTCTGAGACCCGCCCCCCGAAGGTTAATTGACGGCGAAGCAGTAGAGACGGCCAGCCCCACCGGTGCTTACCAGGTTCTGCTGGCTGCAACCGCGGGACGGATGGGCCGAGTTCCAGGAAGTGTTGCCGCCGCCGGTGCGATCGAAGTGACCGAGTTGCGCGGTACCGTCGCCGCTGCTGGTCCAGTTCTTGCAGGTATGGTCGGCGGCGTCGCTGTAAGCGCGTCCGTCGGGTTGCGAGCCGGTGAGGATATCGTGCTCGTTGGGTTGATCTCCAAAACCTTTGATCGTTTCGTTCTTTTCGGTAAAGACTGAGGCTTTGGAGATGTTGTTGCCCAGGCGCGCTGCCTCGATCGTGTCACCGTGGAGATCGGCAACACTTTTGGCGACCATCTGGCCGCGAACGTTATACCAGGGTCCATTGCCGATGCGGTCGCGAGCATTGACGGCGGGCTGATTGCCGGAGGCCTGGGTGCTCAGATAAGCGTGCCAGGTTTTGCCGGCCGCACCGGTTGCGCCGGAGGCTTCGGCGAGCTTCTGGCAGAGAGCGTCGGCGCCGGCCAGACCGCCGAGGTCGGCGCCATTGCCGGAGCCTGCGCTCGTGACGAAGAAACTCATCGGCTGGGGTGGTTGCTTGGGTTGTCCCTGCGGCTGGGCCGAGAGCGGCGCGATGGCGAGCGCGAGGGCGGCCAGGGTTACTAATCCGTGGTTGAGAGTCATAGTGGTTCTCCTTGCGGTGTTCTCCTTGTGATCAGGATTGGATTGACGAGAATATCACATCGCTCCGTGGCAAATGCTGTGCAGGAAGACGGGCTGATACACTTGTCTGGTCACGGTGATCGCACAACAGGCACGGCCAGCATCGGGGTTCCGGCATTTCGAGCTCCTCGTGCTGTTGGGGGCATTGCAGGCGTTTGCGCCGCTTTCGATCGATATGTATCTGCCCGCGATGCCGGTGATGGAGAAGGTCTTCGGTACCACGACCGCGCAGGTGCAGCTCACCATGGTCACGTTTCTGGTGGGATATGCGTTAGGGCAAAGCCTGTATGGGCCGATTACGGACCGGTTTGGGCGCAAGCCGCCATTGTACGCGAGCCTGCTGCTCTTCGTCCTGTCATCACTCGGATGCGCGGCAGCGCCTTCGATTCCGATTATGTCGGGGTTCCGGCTATTGCAAGCGGTCGGCGCTTGCGGAGGCGCAGTCATGTCGCGCGCGATGGTGCGCGATTTGTTTCCACCGCACGAATTGCGGCGAATATTCTCGATGCTGGTGCTGGTGCTGGGTGTTTCGCCGGTGATCGCGCCGCTCATCGGGAGTTATCTGCTGATCTGGTTCGGATGGAAAGCAGCTTACTTCACGCAGGCCACGATCGGAGTGGCGTGCATGATCGGGATGCACTTCCGATTGCCGGAGTCGCTAGGACGCGATGCGCGACGGCCGTTGGAGTGGGAATCGATTCGCGCCGCCTATGGACGACTGTTTCAGGACAGAACGTTTCTGGGCGCCTCCGCGGTGTGCGGGTTCGGATCGGCGGGAACGTTCGCCTATATCACGAGTGCTCCGTTCGTCTTTATCAGCCTGTACAAGGTCCCAACGGAAAAATTCGGATGGCTGTTCGGGGCTGTGGCGGCGGGGATGGTTGCCGCTTCGCAGATAAACGGCGGCATCTCGCACCGCGTGCCGGTTTGGCGGGTGTTGCGCGCCGCGAATCTGATGCAGTTCGCCGCGGGAATCTGGCTGCTGGTCGCCGTACTCACCGGGAAAGGCGGGTTGCCAGGCGTGTTCCTGGGCGTGTTCTTTTACGTTTCCGCGCAGGGGTTTGTTTTTCCCAACGGCTCAGCGATTGCGATGATGCGGCACGGGCCGATTGCCGGCACGGCCTCGGCCCTGCTGGGAACCAACCAGTTCCTGATCGCGGCCATCGGCACAATTTTTCTGGGATTTATCGAGAACCCGGCGGTTCCGATGGCCCTCGTGATTGCGATCTGTGCCACCGCCGCCACGGTGCTGAATTACCTGACGCTCGGTGCGAAGCTTGAAACCACGCACGCCGGCGCCTGATTTGCGTTGCGCGGGCCGTTTCCAGTATAGTCAGCGAGGAAATGCAGAGCACCATGCAGGATCGCCAATTGACGGTCCACTCGCTGTTTCGTCACGGGGCGACGATTTATCCGGACAGCCAGGTCGCGCTATTCGACGGTGAACGGGTTCTCCGCAGGAGTTACCACGAGACGGCGGAGCGAATTGCGAAGCTGGCCGGAGCGCTGCGCCGGCTCGGCATCCGGCCGCTGGACCGGGTCGCCACCTTTTGCTGGAACACAGCGGAACACCTCGAGGCGTATCTCGCCGTGCCGTCGATGGGCGCGGTTCTCCACACACTGAATCTGCGGCTCTTCCCGGACCAACTGGCGTACATCGTGAATCACGCGGAAGACCGGGTGATTCTCGTGGATGAATCGCTGGCGCCAGTGCTGGCAAAAGCAGCCTCGCAGTTCAAGACTGTAGAACGGTATATTGTCATCGGCAAGAATCCGGGCTGCCTGCCGGGCGAATGCCTCGATTACGAAGAGCTGCTCGCCGCGGGACCGGGCACCGACGATTGGCCGCAACTGGATGAGCGTGCAGCAGCCGTGATGTGCTACACCAGCGGAACCACCGGGAATCCGAAGGGTGTGGTCTACAGCCATCGTTCGATCTATCTGCATTCGTTGTGCATCACTTCCGCCAACTGCATGGGTCTGAGCCAGAGCGACCGCGTGTTGGTGGTAACGGCGATGTTTCATGCCAACTCCTGGGGGTTGCCGCACGCGGCATGGCTTGCCGGGAGTGATTGTTTGTTTCCCGGGCGTTTCCTGCAGGGTGACGCGTTGTGCCGGCTGATCGCGACGGAACGGCCAACGATTTCTTCGGGCGTGCCGACCATCTGGAGCGATGTTCTGCGCTACGCCGACGCGCACCCGATGAATCTCTCGTCGCTGCGGCTGGTTCTGAGCGGCGGGTCGGCGGTGCCGCGCACCCTGATCGAGAGCTTTCAGAGCCGCCATGGCGTACGGATTGTCCAGGCTTGGGGAATGACAGAACTGAGCCCGCTCGGCGTGATCGCGAACGCGTCAAAAACCGGAGTGGATCACGTGGCGACCGCGGGACGAGTGCTGGCGGGCGTGGAATTACGTATTGTGGATGATGAAGGGCGCGTGCTTCCCACTGACGGGGTTTCCGTCGGCGAGATTCAGGCGCGCGGACCTTGGGTCACGGGCGCATACTACGGCGAGAATATTCCCGAGAAATTTCAGGATGGTTGGCTGCGTACCGGAGATGTCGGGACGCTCGACCGGCAGGGTTACCTCCAGGTGAAAGACCGGAGCAAGGACGTTATCAAATCCGGCGGGGAATGGATCTCGTCGATCGATTTGGAGAACGCGATCATGGCCCATCCCGACGTGATGGAAGCGGCCGTGGTAGGAGTGCCGGATCCGCGCTGGGATGAGCGACCGCTGGCTTGCGTGGTATTGAAGGAGGGGACGGCGATTTCGGCCGATGATCTGCGTGCGTTTCTGGCGGACCGTGTCGTCAAGTGGTGGATTCCAGACCACTGGGCGTTCCTGGACGAGATCCCCAAAACGAGCGTCGGCAAATTCGATAAGAAGCGGCTGCGCGCGGAGCGAGCGGCGGGAAGGATTTGCGTCAGCGAAGCGGGAGCCGATTAGCGGGGACGCAGGACCTGCCGTAAGCATCCCGGAGGCAGAGCGGCGGGAGCGGAAGGCCACTCCTAAGAACGGATCCATTTGTGCAAATGCGCCGGAATCGGAGAGTTGACGATTCCGGCGCATCCCGGCTTCGCAAAAAAACACGGTCCGGGACTCACCGCGAGGAATATTGCCGCAGCGCGGCGAAAAACATCCTGTGCCGGCGGGAATGCCCCCAGACGTTACTTTCGCGGTTTATCCGGGTTGGTTGATCTGTCGGCGTTGCCCGTTCCCGTGATCTTATCTTTCGCCCGTGATTCAATGGGTTGCGGTTTGGCTTCGCGAGGCGAGTACTTGTCGAGGGCTGCCACGAGAGATTCCGCGGCGGCCGGCGGCTGGATGCTCGTGGACGTCAGGATTTCTTTGTTGTTATACCCCTGGCCGTACAATTCGCGGTTGGTATCCTTGTCGTTGCGGAGAGTGGCTCCGCTCAGCGCAACTCCGGCGAACAGTCCTTTGGAACGAGACCACGACAGGATATCTGCAGAAAGCTGGGCGTCGGTCAACGCGGAGGCGCTGCGACCCACGGGGCCCGCGGCCACTGCAGCATCGGCGCCGATCGTGAACTTATCCTCCAAAAGGCGCCGCATCCCGCGCTCATTCATGATCAACATCACGACGTCTGTATTGTTGGCGCCGATCTGAAAGCCGAAGCTTCCGCCTTCGACGATGACTCCGCCCGGGGCGCCCCACTGACCGTGGTCATGGCGGCAAACAGCAAAGCCCTTGCCGTATTTGGCCCCGACAATAAACGCCCCCTGCTTCACGCCGGGAACGATCACTGCACACGCTGCCTTATCAAGCAGGTCATTAGGGATCCCTTTGTCGGGCGTGGCCATGACCTCGTTCAGAATGTCAGTTGCGTCCTTGAGCCGATCCTGAGGTGCATCAGCTGCAAATAGCGGGACGGCCGTGAGGACAGATAGAGCGAGAAACGAGAACTTCATGCGAAACCTCCGCCCTAAACACTGCACGTGCGTCGCCGCGAGACAGCGGGTGCACGGAAATTGCTCGCACCCGCGGTGGCGGTCAAGTGCCGTTTCTTACCAAGCGAGTGTTCTTAATGCAATGCATAGACGACCAAGGCATCGGCGCCCGGCGGGCCGGGATCATCGAGCGCACTCAGGCCGGCGGCCACCACCGCCACATACTGCTTGCGATCGTTGCCCTCGTATGTAATTGGGACGGCGTGTGCGCTCATGTCCAATTTCGACACCCAAAGTTCTTTCCCGGTGCGCGAATCGAAGGCGCGAAAGCGTTTATCGTTAGTGGCGGCAATAAAGACAAGACCTCCCGCGGTGACGATTGGCCCACCCATATTGTTCCGGCCGGTATTCTTCCTGCCTTCAGGTAAGTCGTCGGTTATTCCCAAGGGAACTTGCCAGGCGAAATCGCCCGTACGGGCGTTCACGGCAATGAGGCGGCCCCATGGTGGTTTTTGGCACGGCCACGCGTGCTCCCCGCCGCGCGCGACGTTGCCACTGCGCGGGTTTCCCTCGGCCCATTGGAAGCGTGATGTGGGGCCGAGCACACTATTACGATCATAGGGAACGGGCGCGCCGTCGGTCTTCTTCTCGACCCAGCCGATGCTGGCCTCGTCTTGTGTGTTCACGAAAAAAAAGCCGAGCTTGGGATCGGCGGCCAAGCCGCCCCAGTTGGCTCCGCCGATCGAGCCCGGATAGAGCACGGTGGAAGGTGATTTCGAGTTCGCCGCACGATAAATATACGGCGTGAAGGGGCCTTGGTTGACCAGACCTCCGCTGCGTTCGGCAAGATCGCGGCAAAACCTGGCGTGTTCTTCGTTGGTGTCGGCGGCGGTGACAATGTCTTCCGGCCGGAAGCTCACGCGGGCGATCGGCGGAGGCTTTACGGGAACCGGCTGGGTGGGCCAACTCTGCTCGCCGGGAACGTCGCTGGCCGGAACCGGCCGTTCTTCGACGCCGAAAACAGGCTCGCCCGTAACGCGATCGAGCAGATACAAATAGCCGCTCTTAGTGGCTTGGGCCAGCATCGGCACCGTTTTGCCATTGACCCTGATATCCAGGAGCGCGGGCGCCGGCGGAAGATCATAGTCCCAGAGATCGTGATGGACGGCCTGGAAATACCATTTCAGCTTGCCGCTTTCTGCATCGAGCGCGACCACGGAGTTGGCGTATAGATTACTGCCCTTGCGATCGCCGCCCCAATAGTTGGTGTTCGGCCCGCCGAAGGACGTGTAGAGTATGCCGCGCGCCGCGTCCACCGTCAGCGAAAAACCCCAGTTGTTGACGCCGGACCGATTTTTCCAGCTCTCGCCTTCCCAACTATCGTTTCCGGGCTCGCCGGGTTGCGGCACCGAATGGAATTCCCAGAGCTTGGCGCCGGTGCGGGCGTCGTAGGCGCGGGTGTTGCCCGCCGGTCCGGTGGCGGGCGCTTCGGGGGTATTCGCGCCGAGGAACAGGAAATTCTTGTACACGACCGGGGCTGAATCGTAGGGAACCGTGAGATCGACTTCACCTTCCCTGCCGAACCCGGGATCGACGTTGCCCGTACGGGCATTCAGTGCGATCATCTTCCGCGCGCTTGTGAAAATAATACGGGGCGGATTGCTCGAATCGCCCGGCCAGTACGCCAAGCTGCGGCGCGATAGTGTCGGAATGGAATAACGCCAGATTTCCTTACCGCTCTCGGGCTCGAGCGCCACCACGGCCTTAGCGGTTCCCAAGTACATGATGCCCTTGATTACGAGGGGAGTGAATTCGGAGCCGCCGGTTATTCCGGCCGCCGATGCGTCGAATCCCAGATGGTAGGACCAGGCGCGCGTAAGCCGGGCGACATTGCGCGTATTGATCTGAGTGAGGGGGGAATAGCGGGTTCCGGCGAGGTCGCGGTTGAACATCGGCCATTCCGCAGCGTCGACAGAGGCTCTGTTCGATTGGGCAAACACGATCGGGGGCATGCCGGCAATCACGACAGCGGCCCAAATCAAAAAAGAGTCTTTCGTCATTCTCAGTATTCTATCTGGATGATCGCGAGAACATGCGTGGCGTCAATTTCCATTTGAAGCCGCGCCGCCGGTGTACTATGTAAAGCGCTAGCGAGTAACCGCGCGCAGGTACGCAAGAATCGCCGCTAAATCGGTTTCGCTGTATGATGCGATTGCAGACGCGTGCCTCCAATTGCTGCCGTCGCGCGTTTGAACGGACGCAGGAGCAACGGTGCGGAGCACGGGCGAAACCGAGGTCAGGTCATAGAAGCTAACGGATTGCGCGCGGCGCGCGATCATCAGGATTGGCATCGTTTCGCCATCGATTGTCGCGCTCGAGACGCCGGGTGTCGTGAGAGCTTTCAACGCGGCCGGATCAGCCGGGATCTTCGCAATCGCCGTGCTTACCGGTATTCCGATGCCGTTGACTTCATGGCAGGTGGAACAGCGGCCGAATCCGCGTGTGGCGTCGGAAAAGAGTTCGCGGCCGCGCGTGGCTTCGGGGGAAAGTGGAGCCGCAGCCGGCGCGGGTGCGCCAAGGCGCGCCGGCAGACTGGGTCTGTCGATGCCGTTTAGGGTTGCGACATACGCAATCACGGCCACCATGTCCGCTGGCGGAAGGTTCTCGCCAAACGCCGGCATGGCGGTACCAGCAATGCCGCGCGCGACGGTGTTGGCAATGTACTCCTGGGAGAATCCGCGAGCGGCGAGGCGCGGCGCACCGCCCGCGACCGCGCCTTTGGCGGCGTGACAGTAGCCCGAAGCGCAGGTCTTGGCGAACACGTCCTCGCCGTGGCGAACGACGTCCTGCACGGTCTGCGCGGGGAGCACGGCCGCGGCGAGCAGCAGCACGACGAGCGTCATTTCGACGCTCCCGGCAGCGCGAATACGACTAGCGTCGAACCCTGCCGCCAATTTTCCTGAGGGAACAGGCCGAGCGCCCCGCCCCCGACCACCGTTTGCTGCCATCCGGTAGTCGTCGCAATATACTGGCGGACGTTTACCGAATAGGACACCGCCGCGCCGCGATGCCCGGCGCCGGTCTGAAAGCTCCAGAGTCTTGTGCCGGTGCGCGCGTTCAGCGCGAAGAAGTTGCCTTCGGGATCGCCGGTAAAGACAACATCGCCCGCGGTCGAGAGCATGGAGGAGAGCAGAACGAATCGATACGGGTAGCTCCACGCGCGCTTTCCCGTTACGGGGTCCCACGCGTCCACGTGGCTATAGGTGTTGCGGTTGGGAGGAAGCACCATCGGGAAGGCGCCGTTCATGTAGGTCCGGCCTTCCTTGGGTTTGTCGTCGTTGGAAGTGACGTTTTCGCAAATTTCGTTGACCGGCGCATACAGGAATCCGGTGCGCGGGGAATAGGAAGTGGAATTCCAACTCTTGGCCCCCGCGGCGCTGGGACAGAACAGGCCTGTCTTCCCAAGTTGCGGCTCGTTGCGACCGACCAGAGTGCCGTTTTCAGTCACGCCGGCGATCCAGTTGAACACTTCGGCGACGTTGAAAGAGCCGAGATACTCACCCGTGGTGCGATCGAGCACGAAGGTCAACCCGCTCTTGTTCATGTGCACGAGAATCTTGCGCATCCGGCCGCGCACCTGGCGATCCATGAGCAGGACTTCATAGGCGGAATCGAAATCCCAAAGGTCATCGGGCACCTCCTGGTAATGCCAGCGCAGCTTGCCGGTATCGGCGTCAAGCGCGACCACGCTCGCAGTATAAAGATTGATGTCGCGGTTCTTAGTTTTGTCGGGCACGCGGTCGGCGTCGAAAAAGTCGGAGGCGGCGTTGCCGGTACCCCAGTAAATCAGGTTGAGATCGGGATCGAATGAGCCGGTGAGCCAGGGTGCGCCTCCGCCGAATTTCCAGGAATCGCCTTTCCAGGTTTCGTTACCCTTCTCGCCGGGACCGGGAATCACGTACCAACGCCACGCGAGCCGCCCGTTGTTGATATTGAATGCCGTGAGATAGCCTCGGTGCGCGGCGTCGCCGCCATTGCCTCCGACCACCACCTTATCTTTGACTACCAGCGGCGCGGCTGTAATGCTACAACCGCACTGCTTGGTGTCATCGACGCTGACTCTCCACGCTTCCTGTCCGGTCTTCTGGTCAAGCGCAACCAGGTAATTATCGGCGGTGCCGAAGATCACCTTCCCTGCGGAGACCGCGAGGCCGCGATTGCCGTTGAAATCGGCGATGGTGCCCGGAGCACCAAGCCGCGGAGCGGGCCAACGGTAATGCCAGATCATCTTGCCGGCGGCGGCGTCGAGCGCGAATACCTGGGCGCGCGGCGTGATGAGATACATGACCCCGCCGACCACAATCGGAGTAGCCTGCAGGTTCTCGACGTAATCGCCCGTCTGGAAGATCCAGGCCGGGACAAGATTTTGGACGTTTGCGGTATTGATCTGATCGAGCGCGCTATAGCGCCAGGAAAACGGCGTACCACCGTAGTGCAGCCAGTCGGCGTGGGTCGCGCCGGCATCCTGGGCCTGGCAAAAAGCGGCCATTATCAGCAGGAGGGCAATTCGCATCTGTCTATCATAGATCGCGAGAGACAATATGGGCGGGCGCCCGCCAGGTACGGGATAATGAACACATGCACGGCGCTCTCGCGACCTCATGAGCAAATACTCGAAGCGGCCGCTCGATTTCCAGGGCCTCAAAACCATCGGCCTGAAGGAACGCGGCGGGAAAGTCAAAGTTGCGGATTTCGCGTCAGTGTACCGAAAAGGTGCTGGCGTGGCGGGGTGGATCGATTCCTTGCCCCGCATCCTTGCCGGCGATTCGTTTCGCGCCGTGCTGGAAGCCTTGTCCGAGGCGCGCAAGCGCCGGCGCGCGATCATCTGGGCGCTGGGCGGCCACGTGATCAAATGCGGATTGGCGCCGGTGCTGATCGATCTCATGGGGCGCGGTTACGTCACGATGTTGGCTCTTAACGGAGCTGCGGCCATCCACGATTTCGAGATTGCGCGAGCCGGCCACACCAGCGAAGATGTCGAAGCAGTATTGCCCGACGGCCGCTTCGGCGCCGCCGAAGAAACCGGGCGCGATATGAACCGGGCGATCGCAGAAGGCGACCGCGAAAGTCTTGGTATCGGAGAAGCGCTCGGCCGGTGTCTGGAATCGTCAACGCCCTCCGATTTCGCGGCGTCCAGCCTGCTGTTGCAGGCTTACCGGCACGGGACTCCGGTCAGCGTGCACGTCGCAGTCGGAACCGACACGCCGCATATGCACCCGGCTGCCGACGGCGCAGCGATCGGCGCGTCGAGCCTCCGCGATTTCCGCCTGCTATGCGCGTATGTAGCCGATCTTAATAACGGCGGAGTTTTTCTGAACTGCGGATCGGCGGTTGTGCTACCGGAGGTGTTTCTCAAGGCGGTTTCGGCCGTGCGCAATTTGGGTCAACCCCTGGCGCGCTTTACCACGGTCAACTTCGATTTCCTGCAGCACTACCGGCCGCGCGTCAATGTCGTCGAGCGGCCTCACGCGCAAGCCGGCGGAGCAGGTTACTCGATCACAGGCCATCACGAGCTGGTGCTCCCGCTGCTGGCTGCCGCGCTCATCGAAAGGGAGGCATGACTGAACAGCAGCCGTTTGAACCGCTCGGATTGCCTCCGCAACCCGATGCGCCGCCACCGGTCGATTCGCGCCCCGACGGAAATGAGGCTTTCTGGAGCTATAGCGATGTGCTGATCTTCGCAGGACTCGCAATCCCCTGTCTTCTGCTGGGTGTCGGCTTCGTGAAGACTCTGGAATTTCTCTTTCGTTTTCATCCTAAGATTCGGATGGTGGAACTGCTCCCAGCGCAATTTCTCGGCTACGCTCTATTGTTCACGGCCTTGTGGCTGCTGTTCAAATGGCAGTACGGCCGCCCGTTCTGGCGCTCCCTGGCCTGGAATGCCCTGCGAATGCCCCCGCTGCTGGTGGTTCTCGCCGGCCTGGCGACAGCCTTCGGCGTCTCGGCTGTCAGCCTGTTGCTCCAGACGCCGAACACCAGCAACCCGATGACGGAAATGCTGGAAGACCCGACCTCGCTCGCATTAGTCGCGCTTTTCGGTATAACACTCGGGCCGTTATTCGAAGAGCTTTTTTTCCGGGGGTTCCTGCAGCCGCTGTTGGTGCGCAGCATGGGCGTGCCGGCGGGCATCCTGGTGGCGGCGGTTCCGTTCGGGCTTCTGCACTTTCAGGAATACGGAAACTCATGGCGCCACGTCGTGCTGATTTCGCTGGCGGGCGCCGCGTTCGGAGTAATGCGGCAAGTGACCCGTTCGACCAAGGCCTCGACCGTCATGCACGGTTCCTACAATGCATTGTTTTTCATCGCGCTGCTGGTGCAGCGCAATCAGGGCCGCCTTTGACTTTTCCCTCCGATGATTGAAACCGTTCAGTGGATTGATGACAGGGTCGTGCTGATCGACCAGACCCGCCTTCCGCGGGAGGAAAAATACGTGAGTTGCCGAAGCTACCAGGAGGTGGCGGAGGCAATCCGCAGCATGGTCGTCCGCGGCGCACCGGCCATCGGCGTAGCCGCTGCTATGGGGGTCGCGTTGGGTGTGCTGCATGCGCCCGAACAGGAGCTCGACCGTCATTTCGAAACGATTTGCGATACGCTGGCGCGGACGCGGCCGACCGCCGTAAACCTCTTCTGGGCGATCGAGCGGATGCGGCGCCTCTACCAGAAACTGCGCGCGCAGCCGATTCCCGAGATTCGCCGCCTTCTTATCGAAGAAGCGCGTCTCGTCCGCGAGGAGGATATTAATATCTGCCGCGCCATCGGGAAGAACGGCGCTGTGCTGGTGCCCGATGGCCGTACGGTGCTCACGCACTGCAATGCGGGTGCGCTGGCCACCGCCGGGTACGGCACGGCGCTGGGCGTAATCCGCGCGGCCGTGGAGGCGGGCAAACGGTTGGACGTGTTCGCTGATGAGACCCGGCCGTTTTTGCAAGGCGCGCGGCTCACGGTGTGGGAGTTGCAGCAGGACGGCATTCCCACGACGCTCATCACTGATAACATGGCCGGCCATTTTCTCAAGTCGGGGCGGATCGGCTGCGTGCTGGTCGGCGCCGACCGCGTGGCTTCCAACGGCGACGTCGCTAATAAGATCGGCACCTACTCGGTGGCGGTTTTGGCGCGCGAAAACGATGTGCCGTTCTTCGTGGCGGCCCCGATTTCCACGCTCGACCTCACGCTGGCTTCCGGCGACCAGATCCCGATCGAGCAGCGTGCGGCCGCTGAAGTCACACACGTTTTCGGCCATGAGGTTGCTCCGCCCGGCACGGCGGTCGAGAATCCGGCATTTGATGTTACGCCCGCTCGCTACGTCACCGCCATCATCACGGAAAAAGGCGTCGCTCGCGCGCCATATACTGAGTCGCTGCGGAAACTTGCCGGCTGATCGTCTGTGATAACTTAAACTCTGAAATGCGAATTCTTTGGATCCTTTTGATCGCCGCCGCTCCGCTGGTTGCCGCCGACATTAACCGGCCCATGCAGCGGTTCTTGCTTCCCGATGTCAAGGGGCATGATCACGATTCCGTAGAATGGAAGGGCAAGGCGATGGTGCTCGAATTCATCGCTCCCGGATGCCCCCACTGCATTGCGTTCTCGTCGGTGTTGAAGCAGGTACAGCAGAAATATGGCGACCGCATTGCGATTATCGCTATCGTGAATCCGCCCACCACTCCGATTCAGGCTCAACAATACATCGAGCAGAACAAGATTACGTATCCGATTCTGCTCGATCAAGGGCGGGTCGCCTATGCCTACATTCGTAAGCCGTCTTTCGACATTCCATATGTCTTTCTGATCGATGCCGATGGAATGATCCGCGAGGCCTTCGAATACGGCGCCACCACCGCGGACCTGTTTTACGGCAGCGGTATGATGCCGCACGTGGAAAACCTGCTGAAGACGGCCTCGCCGGCGGGACAAAAGAAGTAGCTAAGCTTGCTGCTTCAGGTACTTCACGAACACAACTTCATTGCCGCGCTCATTGTAGAGCAACTCGTCCACGAGGTTCCGTGCCATCAGGATGCCGAACCCGCCCGGTCGCTTGCCGGTTTCCGCGCGGATTTCCACGTGGCGGGTCGGGGAATCCTCGGGGTTGCCCAATGCCGAATGCTGCAGCGATTCCAGTGAGAACCCTTTGCCGGGATCCTGCAAATGCACCACCAGCGCGCGTGCTGTGTGCAGAAGCTTGACCTGAACCCGCTTGCGGGCATCGGATTTCCCGCCGTGTTCGATGGCATTCAACAGCAGTTCGCGAAATGCCGTAGCCGTGTCGTCCCATACCTCGGGAGGGATTCCGGTCTCGAGCTCTCCGATCAAATGGACGGCGCGCTCGGCGGCCTCAAGCTTACAGCGAATCTCGAGGCTGATCCATTCCGGCCGGCCCGAGAGAATCTTCACGTCGTTCTGCCAGGAGTGGGATTCCAGAGCCTGGTGAACAATTTCCGCCACGGCGCCGGGCGCGAGTGGCTTGTGCACATAACCGAAAGCACGGGCACGCATCGCGGCCAGAGCGCGACTCGAGCTCGGCTCCCCTGTGACTATGACTCTGGCTTCGGGCTGAATCGCCCGGATGCGTCGAACCAGTTTCGCGCCGTCGAAGCCATTGCGGCCCTGGCCGGCTAATACTAAATCGCACGGATGCGCC
Source organism: Bryobacteraceae bacterium (assembly GCA_035295805.1). Taxonomy (GTDB): domain Bacteria; phylum Acidobacteriota; class Terriglobia; order Bryobacterales; family Bryobacteraceae; genus PSRJ01. The sequence goes on from DATGII010000162.1 coordinate 34,867, forward strand.
CGGAGATAAGATAAGCCCTCGCCTCCGTCATATACGTTCTGAATCGTTCGATCTGCCCGGTTTAAAGCACCGGCTAGTAGTTCATGGACGGCAGGGTCCGAATCGATGACGAGCAAGGAGCGTTTGCTCACATATACAATGTAGCTGAGGACGGCATGCCGTGGATGCCCACCGGAGTCTACCGAAGAGATTAACGGGCTGTAACGGCAAGGCCGGCCGGGGCATCTCTAGCCTTAGTATGAGATGGCTTGTTGTGTGCCTGGCAGCAACCGGTGTGGCCGCGGCTCAAATCTACCCTGGGGGGATTCCTCCTGTCGGCTATCCGGGCGGCGGCCATCCGTACCCCGGCGGCGGTCCCTATCCCGGCGGCGGACCCTATCCGGGAGGAGGACCCTATCCGGGCGGGCCCGGCGCCGGCGGAGGTGTCCCGCGAGGCGGCAAGCAGCCTAAGAACTCCAAGAGCAAACCCGACGGGCCGTTACCCAACTTCCGCGGGAAACTGAAGCACATTGATTCCAAGTCGATCAGCCTCGAGCTGGACGATTACCGCGTCATGGAGTTTCGCGTAACCGGAAAGACCCGGTTCACCAAGAATGGCGAAGAGGTGAAATCGCCAAAGTTCGACGAAGGTGATCAGCTTTCAGTAGAGGCCTTGGAAGAAAACGACAATTCGATGACCGCGGTGAACGTCTATTGGGAAAAGGCTGGCGCGGCGGTTGCGAAAAGCGAGAAGAACAAAGATGGTGTATATGACACATGGAAGGATGCGCCGTCCGATCCCAATGATCCCGGGCCGCCTAAGCTGAAGCGAAGCCAGCCCGCTCAGCAGGCGGAGGCTCCTCCCCCACCAGCCGCGTCCCAGCCCGCCGCGCCCCCGCAGGAGCCCGCCCAAACTTCAACCGCGCAACCGGAGGTCATCGAGACCGCATCGAATGTGCCGCTGCCGCCGTTACCGGGAGATCCGAGGGATCCTGGCCCTCCCACGCTAAAGCGCGGTAAGCCGGCTTCGAGAGCCGAAAGCGACCAGACAGCCAAGCCGCCATCGCGGCCTTCTGCACCGCAACGCCCGTCATCCGAGACCGCACCGACCCAAACGGCGTCCAGTGTGCCGCTGCCCTCCGTGGATCTACCTCCAGTCGCCCTGCCGCGGACGGAACGTCCCGAGGACCAGGTCCCGCTGCCGGCTCGCCAGCAGGACGCGTTGATTCAGAAGGCCGCCGAAGCCGCACTTGAATTCACCGAGACTCTGCCAAATTACGTGTGCCAGGAGATGATGGCGCGCTCGCTGAGTGAGTCGAAGCCGGCTAACTGGCGCCCGCAGGATGTAGTCGCCATGGAAGTGGTGTACGAGAACGGGAAAGAGAACTATCGCAACATCACACTAAACGGCAAGTCGACCAACAAACCGTTAAGCGAACTGGGCGGCGCCTATTCCACCGGTGAGTTCGGCACGGTGTTGATCGATCTGTTTTCGCCTGCTACCGCTGCGGAATTCCATCAGCGGGGCGAATCGCGCATCGCCGGCGTCAGCGCAAAATTGTACGGTTTTGACGTCCGCCGTGAAAATTCGCATTGGGACCTGCACTTCGGCTCGCAAACGTATTCACCGGCCTACTCGGGATCGGTCTGGATCGATCCGGGCACGGGGCGCGTCCTACGGATCGAAATGGAAGCGCGTGACCTCCCGAACAATTTCCCCGCCGATCACGTGGAAAGCGCAACTGATTACCAGTACGTCCGGCTCGGCGGCACACAGCAATTCTTGCTCCCGGTGCACGCCGAGACTCTTAGTTGCGAGCGCGGCACGCAGTATTGTAGCCGCAACCAGATCGACTTTCGCAACTACCACAGGTACACCGGCGAATCGTCGATCGAGTTCGCCCCCGTCAAGTAGACGCGGGCGTGTTCCGCACGGCGGCGGATTTCAGACCGGATGCCGATTTAAGGAATGTCAGATATTCCTGCGGGTTGGTGGTGCGGCCCGGAAATGTGGCGATCACCTTCTCGTCAGGATCCACAATGGCATAGAAGGGGCTTGCAATTGTGTTGAACTTAGCGAGTTCCAGCTTCTGGTTCTCGTCTGCGGCTTTGTCATCCGTATCGGTGAATAGTTCGACCAGGACGAAGTCCTTGAGCGCCCCGGCGATCTCCGGGCGCGGGAACATGTTCGACTCCATCCAATGGCAGTTCGCGCAAGCGATGCCCGTGAAGTTGATGAACACGAGCTTGCCGTCACGCCGCGCTTCGTCGAGGGCCGCGCGATAATCGTTTTTCTTCCAGACGAGGCCGGTTGCCCCCGTGCGCGCGCTGCCCGAGCCCGCTTCCGCGGCGGGCACGTACGAATCCAGGTAACCGAGGCTCGAACCGAACATACCCGGAGCCAGGCTCAGCGCGAATACCAGGAATGCCATGCCGGTCAGAAGCCGCCCCAGGCCCATACGCTCATCCGGCTTCACGCCTTCGAGCCGTAAAAATCCGAGCAAGTAGAGGCCGGCCATAGCGGCGAGCACGATCCACGCCGAAAGAAAGCGTTCGCGCGTCAGAGCACCCCAGCCGAGTACCTGGTCTACGCTGCTCAGATACTTCAGGCTGGCGCCCAGGATGATGAAACCCATCACCACCTTCACACGAGCCAGCCAGCCGCCGCTCTTGGGGAGGCGCTTCAGGTAAGACGGAAATAAGGCCAGCAGGAAAAACGGCAAAGCCAGTCCGGCCGCGAACGTCACCATACCGGCAATCGGACGAGCCATGCTGCCGCCGACCGAAGCCGCCAGCAGCGTTCCCACGAATGGTCCCACGCAGGCGAACGAAGCCAGCGAAAACGTGAGCCCCATGACGAGCGTTCCCGCAAACCCGCCTTTTCCGGATGACTGGTTCAAGCGCGTCAACACCGCCGAAGGCACCGTGATTTCGAAGGCGCCGAGCAGACTGAGCCCGAAGGCCAGGAACAGCAAGGCAATGAACCCGTTGACCCACGGGTTGGCGCCCAGTTGCACGATACCGAATGGCCCCAATACCGCGGTCAGCAACAGGCCGAGTCCGGAGAACAGGACGATAATGCCAAGACAAAACACCACCGCCTGACTCACGGCGTCCCGCCGCTCGCCCGATTGCTGATTCAGGAAGTACGACATCGTGATCGGGATCATCGGGAAAACGCAGGGCGTAAAGATCGTCGCAAGACCAAATCCGAAAGCGACCAGCAGGAACGCCCACCAGCCTTGAGCCTGCGCCTGCGCCTCCGGGGCCGCGGCTTCGGTAATCGCGTTTGGCGCGCCGCTTGCGGTCGGCTCGGCATAGCCGGCCGGGATGACGGCGGATCTGACCGGGGCAGCGGGATCGACTGCCAGCGTCGCGGTGGCGGTCCGCCTCACGGGCGGAATGCAGACTTTATCGTTACAGGTCTGATACCGCGCAGTGACAGACAGTTCGGCCGGCCCTTTGGCGCCTTCCTTTTTGACTTCCAGTTCCACCAGGAACGTCACTTGTTTTTCGAAGGTCTCGGTGGCCGCTTGAAAGTTCGGGTCGAACGCTTTGCGGGGCGGAGGCTGCAGCACCCGAAACTTTTCATCAACGGCAGGGTTCGGCGCAACTTGAATTGTGGTGGGAATCGCACCCGGGGTAGAGAGCGAATAAAGATGCCAGCCGGGATCGATCTCCCCGGTCATTCGGGCGAGCACCTTGCTTCCCGGTGGAGCGGCGGCCGGCTCCAACGCCAAGCTCCACTTGACCTGGTTGCTCCCGATCCCCTGGCCGAACGCGCAGGAAAGCATTCCCAGAAAAAGGGTGGCCTGAATGACGCGGCCTGTCCGCACGATACTGATTCCCTCCTCTGGATTAGACGTTGGAAAGGTCCGGCGGCTTCGGCCTTTCAATTCGCCTGAATTACTATTTTATCGCCTGTCGACGAGCGCAATTCCTCTTCAATGCGCTGGTTAATCCGCCCTTCGGAGAACTCGGCTGCGACGCGAATGGCATTCTTTATGGCGTTGGCGTTGGAACGGCCGTGGCAGATGATGCATACGCCGCGTACCCCTAGCAGCGGCGCGCCGCCATACTCGGAGTAGTCGACCCGCTTTTTGAAATCGCTAAAGGCGGTCTTCGACAGCACATACCCGATTTTTCGGGTAATCGTGGATTCGAGCGATTCCTGCAACAGGTGTTTCACCATTTCGACCAGGCCTTCGCTCACCTTGAGCGCCACATTGCCCACAAAGCCGTCGCAAACAATTACATCGACCTGCCCCGTATAAATATCGCGCCCTTCGACGTTGCCGATGAAATTCAGGTTCAGTTCCTTGAGCAGGCGCATGGCGGCCCGCGTCAATTCATTGCCCTTATGATCTTCCTCGCCGATCGAAAGGATGCCGACACGCGGCTTTGGCCGCCGCAGGATGATGCGCGAATAGATTTCGCCCATGACGGCGAATTGCGCGAGCATCGTGGGCGAGCAATTTACATTCGCCCCGACGTCGACGACCACGACCGGCCGGTCGACGCCCTCGATG
>DATGII010000163.1:0-2704 GCA_035295805.1 Bryobacteraceae bacterium
TGCCGTCCGCGTCCCACACATACTGATTTTTCGCGCGCGCGACGACCAGCGGCTCCTTATAGTAATGGAAGACGGAAGGAAACAGGAATTCCTTGTTGGCGAGAATAATTTCGTCTTTCGTCATGGCTATGCCTTTATCAGCGACTCGTACATGTCGGGCCGCCGGTCGCGGAAGAACTGCCAGGTCTTGCGAACCTCGGCGATCTTATCGAGATCGAGATCCGCGGTCAGCACTTCGTCTTTATCGCGCGACGCCTGCGCGATGATCTGCCCGCGCGGATCGCAGAAATAGCTCGAGCCGTAAAACTCGCCGATATTCCACGGCGCCTCCACGCCCACACGATTGATGGCCCCGACGAAATAGCCGTTGGCCACGGCGTGCGCCGGCTGCTCGAGCTTCCAAAGATACTCGCTCAAGCCCGCCACGGTCGCCGAGGGATTAAACACGATCTCGGCGCCGTTCAAGCCGAGCGCGCGGGCACCTTCCGGAAAGTGGCGGTCATAACAGATATAAACGCCGATTTTTGCGAAGCCGACATCGAACACCGGATAGCCGAGGTTGCCCGGACGGAAGTAAAACTTCTCCCAGAATCCCGGCGCCACATGCGGGATGTGGGTCTTGCGGTACTTTCCGAGATAGCTGCCGTCGTTATGCAGCACCGCGGCGGCATTGTAATAGATGCCGTCCTGCTCGCGCTCGTAGATCGGAACGATCAGCACGATCTGCAGCTGCCGCGCGAGATCCTGCATCAGCCGGATGGTGGGACCGCCGGGAATCGGCTCCGTGAAATCGTACCAGCGGGCGGTCTGCTCGGCGCAGAAGTAAGGCCCGTAAAAAATCTCCTGCAGGCAAACCACCTGCGCCCCGGCCTCGGCGGCCTGCCGGATGTACGACACGTGCTTATCGATCATTGCCTTCTTGGTGATTTCCAGCGAAGCATCCGGAGGCGCGGCGTTGGAAGCCTGGATCAGAGAACACCGAATGATGCGAGACATGAGTCCTCCCGGCCGCCTGCGATCACCGGCGCGCGGCCTGAAGCCGCTAACAGGGGCTGATTGGCGTATTATAGCGCCGGGCGTAGGGCCGGTCTCCGAGTGGCCCGCAGATTGTTTTCGATTTCCGCTTGTAGTATCGTCCGAAGACATGAACCGATACACCTTCGCCGCCGTTTCTCTCCTGGCGCTGGCTCTCCCGCTGAACGCGCGCATCACGCGCATCGTGATCGACAAACGCGAATCGCCCGCCTACCAGGGCCAGTCCTTCGGCGAGGCGGGCCGGTATGAACGGCTCTCCGGCCATGCTTACGGCGAACTCGATCCGAAGGATCCGCTCAACGCCATCATCACCGATCTCCAATTCGCGCCGCGCAATACGCATGGCATGGTGGAGTACACCGCGACGTTCCTGCTGGTGCGCCCGGTCGATCTCTCGAAAACCAGCGGCGTGCTGCTGTACGAGGTGCCGAACCGCGGCAACGCGGCGCTCGACCGTCCGGCTCCGATGACCGACTATTTCAAAGCCGGGCACGTCGTGCTGACCAGCGGATGGCAAGGCGACATCCCGGCGCGCGAGGGCCTCGAAACCATTAGCGTGCCGGTCGCGAAAAATCCGGATGGCTCGAGCATCACCGGCCGCGTGCTGGCGGACTTCACCGATATGGCCGCGCATTCCACGACGCTGCCCATCGTCATCGGCCGGATGCCGGGAGCCATGCCGGCCAGCCTCGAGACGGCGAAGGCTACCCTGACGCGCAGCGTGTCTGAAGGCAGCGTCGCGATTCCGATTCGCAGCACCGACTGGGCGTTCGCCGATTGCAGCAAGACAGCATTCCCCGGCACTCCCGACGCCGGCAAAATTTGCTTGAAAGGCGGATTCGATCCCGCGTATTTGTATGAGCTGGTCTACACGGCCAAAGATCCGCTGGTGCTCGGGATCGGCTTTGCGGCGACGCGCGACCTCAACGCCTATTTCAAATCGGGCGAGTCGCAGGAGTTGCCAAAGAAGATGCCGTACGGGGCCGCGTGGGGCAATTCGCAATCGGGCAATTTCCTGCGCACCATGATCCACCTCGGCTTCAACCAGGACGAAGCCGGACGCATCGTGTGGGACGGCATCAACCCGAATATCGCAGCGCGCCAGCTCGCGATGAACATCCGCTTCGCGGCGCCGGGAGGCGCGGCCGGCATGTTCGAGCCGGGCAGCGACGGCGTCCTCTGGTGGGCCGATTACACCGATGAAGCCCGCCGGCGGCCGAGCGGGGGCCTGCTCGACCGCTGCCGCGCCACCGAGACGTGCCCCAAGGTGGTGGAGACTTTCGGCTCCTCCGAGTTCTGGGATTTGCGCGCGTCGCCCGGCCTGGTCGGAACGCGCGCCGACCGCGACATCCCGCTGCCTCCGAACGTGCGCCGTTATTATTTCCCGGGCGTCAGCCATGGCGGCGGCCCGGGAGGTTTCAGCGCCGCCGCGCCCAAGCCGCCGCGCGCCTGCGAATTGCCGGCGAATCCGAATCCGTCGAACGATACCCTGCGCGCGCTGCGTGCCGCCTTGATCGATTGGGTCGCCAAAGGCATCGCGCCGCCGCCAAGCCAATATCCGCGCCTCGACCGGCACGAGCTCGTGCCGCCCACGCAAGCGGCCATGGGTTCTCCGATCGTCCCCGGCGTGCCGCTGCCGGACAACGCGATCCTCCAGTTCTACGACTAC
>DATGII010000164.1:0-2950 GCA_035295805.1 Bryobacteraceae bacterium
GGCCGTGCGCCTCTCGACTCCCAACGAGGATTACGCACATCAGCACTCGGCCACGGATCTACCGCAATATGTCTCGGCGCCATACACGGCCCGCGTGGCGCAGATCAATGCCGCCGTTGCAGCGAGCCTGGCGCTGGCGCCCAAACCGCCCATTGTGACCCGCGAGGCGACTACCGGCGCGCTCAAGGGGCAGATGGTGCCACGGATCTCGCGCGGAAAATCGCGCTACGACGCGCAACTGCAATGGACGAGCGGCGGCCCCGACAACAATATCAAAGGCTACTCCATCGTCATTCGATCCACCACCGCGCCGGACTGGGAGCGGGAGGTCTTCGTCGGTAAGCTGAACGAGTACGTCTTCAAAGACGTGTCCATTGACGACGTACGCTTCGGCGTCAAAGCAATCGACAACGACGGCAACGAGAGCCTGGTGTCGCCGTACGTCTATCCGCCGCGCGTGAAGCGCGACATCCCCGTTTATTGATGAGACGGCTCGACACCGGGTTCATTCCGCAGGACGTGCCAGGTGGAAGTGCCGCTTGCCTCTCCGGCTGCGAGTGAGTGTGTGGTGATCGCGCCCGAGGCCGTCACGCTCAGTGAATATACCGGCAGATCGCCCGTCTTAAAGACGTAGCGGCCGTTTTGCATATCGTAGGAGTCGCCGTAATCCGAGATCACGTACGGATTCGGCTGCGTGGCGCGAACGCGAAAGGCCGCAGTCGAGGGTTCGTAATTGGCGTAGCTGTAGCAGCGCCCCACGCAGGCCCGGTCAATCATGTGATCGAGCGGGTTAGCTCGCAAATCGGAATCGACAATGGCGCTCACGACGCGCTGGCCAGGCGGCAGTTGCGCCACAGCCGCGTCCACCCGGTCTTCGAATTTGTTCAAGTGCTGCTCGTCGCGAAACAAGACGACGGCAAAGACCAGGGCTAATGCTGGCGGGACATAGCGCTGGATGCCGCGAAGCGGCACCCCGCCGACCAAGGCGCAAAAGCAGACCGCGAGCGCCAGCGACATCCGTTCCGCTATATACACCAGCGCGTGGCGATATCCGGGAATCAGAATGCTGGTGGGAACGGCGAAGATGCCGGCCGCCGTGAGCACGCACCAGTGCATCGGGATCCCTCGCGCCACTTTGCGGCCTCCCTGCGCGAATAGCAACTCGGCCAGGCAGCTCCCCCAGAACACCGTTAATACGGCCAGAATGTACCCGTACTTGACGTCGAAGACCAGCACCTGATCGGCTCCGGTGGCTGACGCCAGCTGAGTCAGCGACCAACGCGAGGGAAATCTCAAAGGCACGGCGATGTGTACGAGCAGCAGAACTGCCAAGCTCCCAGTCATCAGGTGGGCGCGAAAGCGTAGCGGTATCTTCATCGCAACGAATTCATAAATGATCAACGCCACAGCCCAGAAGACGGGCAGGGCCAGCGCTACATAGGCGGTAGCAAAAAGAACCGCGCCAGTGGCCACGCGGGCCGGAGTTGGTTTCCGCAGCGCCGCCAGCGACCAAAAGCACAACCCGAGCGAAAGATAAAAATTAAAAAAACCCATATGCAGGGTCCAGCCGTACGCCAGGATCGCCAGGCACGGCAGCAATTCCCAGGCTGCCCGGCCCGACACGCCCGACACGAACGCGAACGCGCCCCACACGAAGATCAGCACGCAGAGTGAAACCGAGATCCGCTGCGCCCAGTCCGGGCCAAGCCATTGAAACAGAGCGTTCAAAATAAGGTCAAACAGCAGGTTCGTGTTCTGGCGGGCAATTTGCAATTCATGGATCTCACCTCTCTCGATGAGCCCGGCCAGCCATGCATTGTAAACATGGCTGGATAGATCGCCGGCCTGAATGCGAGTCTGCCAGTAACAGGGCAGCAAAACGAGTATGGAAGCGAGGGCATACCAGATCGGGCGGCGCGCCAAACCGTTCACCCGAACCGGCTCCCTCATGCCGGGTTAGCCGGACGGAGGCCGCGAAATTCGGGGATTAAGGCAAACGGCGTAATTGCCGAAGCCATGCTCTCACCGATTTGCGGAATATCGCCTGCCAGCAGGCTGGCATCAGCAGGTCTGGTAGGCTGCAGGTACTCGATTTTCAGCGGATCGATCCCCATGATCCGGCAACAAGTGGCATCGACCGCGCGCACATCGCGGCCGGCCACCAGAACACCGGCGTGCTTCGGCGTCCCCTGAATGGGTCCGTTGCCTTCCATACCAACGATTCCATCCACCAGCGCAAACTGCCGCGGAAACGCGGCGTGAAGATCCACGATGGATTCGTTGATGCCGGCCCAGTGCAGCATGTTCTTCGGCCAGCCGTACACGCCTCCGGGCACGAGCCCGAACAGGTTCTTCATCGAAAGCGTCGCTCCGACCCAATGGTGGGTCTTCATCTTTGGAATCGATATTAGCAGGTCGGCTCGCAGCGCGGTATTGGGAAGATAGAGCTTCGGGATATGCGAAATCTGGCGGTCCAGGCGAACGCGCGAGACATCGTCGAGATTGAGGTCGACAAATCGATCTTCGAACCGCGGTACCGTCTGGAAATAACCGGCCGCGTCGGCCAGGTCGAGCGTGTTGCGGCGGTGGCCGGGACCTTCCGCGATGCGCACTTCGGCCGCCCCCAGCGCGCAGCAGGCCTCGTAAACCGCGTGCACCAGCAACGGGTTGGTATTAATGGTGCTCTCCGGCTCAAATTCCACCAGGTTTGGCTTCAGCAGTACATGCGCCCCGCGCACGATCGCCTTGTGCGCCTCGAGGATGCGCTTCACTGCATCGTAAAGCCTCTGATCGTAAGCGGGCGCCCGCACGATGGAAACCGGAGCTGCTTTGGGGCGCGGCGTCTCGCGGGCGCAGCCGGCCAATACCGCGGCCGAACCGCTCAGCCAGGCGCGCCGCGTCAGTGTGGGTTGCATAGGATCACGCGGTCAGAGGATTCCGTTCCTGGGCG
>DATGII010000165.1:0-5325 GCA_035295805.1 Bryobacteraceae bacterium
GCTTTCACAACAAAATGGAAACCATCAGCCGGCAGGCGTACGGATTCCGCAACTTCGAAAACTACCGGCAGCGAGTGCAGGTGCTTTGTGCTTAAACTAGCTCTTGGGATCGCGGTCTGCCCCCGCAATTGGCGTACAGCCTCGGAATTTTGCAAGCAGTTGGAAAATGAAGGCTAATGGTCGGGCCGCCGGGATTTGAATCCGGGACCTCTTGCACCCCAAGCAAGCGCGCTAGCCAGGCTGCGCCACGGCCCGATTGATTTAGATTCGAGGAACGTCCTCAGTCTACCATGCCGGATTACTTCCGGAATAGCAGCCGGCCCAGCGCCCACCCGAGTCCCATTCCGAGGCCCACGCCCATAGCGATCGATTGCGGATCCAGGATCGGGACGAAGCGCGCGCCTTTGGCGTCGACTTCCACGAAACCCACCGGCCGCGCCACGAATCCCCCGCCGCCTCCCCCGCCTTCGCTTTCCTTGCTGCGGCCGTTGCGGCCCGAGCCGCCTCCGAAACCGCAGCGCACCCGCGCCACAGGAACGATCGTATGCCCGTTGACCGTCACCGGTTCGCTGTATACCGTTTTGGTGCCGGCTTGATTCACCATCGCGCCTAAGACTGCTTGGAGTTCCATGATTTCAGCGTCGCCACCTTCGCCAAAGTGTGTCAAGGCGGGCGCCGCCGCCGGAGTGAGGTTTGCAACCTTTCGCGCGCCGAACGTTAGCCCAGCATACCGAGCGCGGCTTCCAGTTCGCCGCGCGCGTGCGTATCCCCGGTACGCAGGCTGGCTTCGATCCCCGCTCGATACAGCTCGCGCGCCTCCTCCAGGCGCGACAGGCGTTCGAGCGTCTGCCCGCCGTGAAAGTAGGCCGCCACGTAGTCGGGATTGCCGGCAATCACCGCTCGAAATTCGGCGGCCGCGGTTTCAAGATCTCCCCCATTGCGATGCTCCATCGCCAGTCCGTAGCGCAGGAAGCTGTCTCTCGGATTTTGCGCCACCAGGTTCTTCAGTGCTTCGAGCCGATTGGCCGCCATGCGTGTTACTATACCTCCGAACGTGTCCTGCCCCTACTTCTATCCCGTCGAACCGGCCGATGCGGATGGACGCGCGGCCCTGCTTCCGCTCGGCAATCTCTGGGCGGGCGTTTGCCGCGCCGTGACGGGATACCGGTGCGAGCCGGACCAGGATAGCGTCCGCACCCTGTGCCATCTCGGATACGCGCGCGGCCACTGCCGCCACTTTCCCGCCGCCGACACCGGAGCCGATGCGGTCCGGTTCACCATCCGGCGCGATGACGGCCGCGCGCTCCATCTTTATTATGTGCTGGAGCGCGATCATCTTCCCTTCGCTCACGGAGCGTTGGAATACTCTCTGGATTGCGAGGCGTTCACCCAACCGCCCCTTGATACCATCGTGCTCCGCCAGGCGGAAGCCTACGTCGCGAGTTACCGTCGCCGCAAACGCAGCCTCTGATCTGGGCCAACTCCACTCTCTGCGCGATATACTGTCCCTCTTTGGAGGACTTTTTCGAGCTATGAGCAGGAAGTGCCTCGCCGCCGGGATGTTGCTCGCCGCCACTCTATCGGCCGATGCGCCTGCGGACGTCAAAGCTGCGGTGGACCGGTCGCTCCGGGCGATGGGAGCCGGAAACGTCAAGACCCTCGTGATTTCCGGCGAAGGCGGCGATGGCTGCGTCGGCCAGCCCTACGATCCCAACGCCCCGCGCTGGCGCTGGTTCTCGGATAAGAATTACGTCCGCTCCATCGATCTCGACGCGCGCGGCTGGCGCCTGCAGCGCCTGCGGGGCGAAGGCGAAACTCCCGGCCGCGGCGGCTGCGGCGCCGGTCCGATCGCCGATCAAACCCTGAACCAGGTTACGATGGCGGGCCCCGGCACGCCCTGGAACAACCAGCTGGAATACATTCTCCTCCCGCAAGCTTTCTTACGCGAGGCGTTGGAAAAGAATGCTTCCGTCAGGCAGCAAACCATCAAAGGCAAGAAATTCACCGTGCTCTCCTTTATGGGCGAGAACAAGGCGCCGGTCGAAGGGTATATAAATGATGCCGGCTACGTCGAGAAAGTCGAGACCACGATCGACAATAACGTGCTCGGTGACATCGTCTGGAACGCCGTCTACACCGATTGGAAAGATTTCGGCGGCCTGAAATTTCCCGCTCACATCGTGCAGTATCAGGGCGCGCCGCAATTCTTCGAGCTGAACGTTTCCGATGTGAAAGCAAACGTGCCCGTCGATTTAACCGTTCCTCCCCGCGGCGGCAGGGAACGCGCCGGCGAGGGTGCTCCCCCGGCGCGCCGGGCCGCGCCGGCTTCCCTCTCGGAGGATCTGGGCGGCGGCTTCTGGCTCGTCACGGGAGGCTACGGCGCCGTTGTGGCGGATTTTAAAGATTACCTCGTGGTGATCGAAGGCCCCCAGAACGAGATGCGTGCCGAACAGATCATCAGCGAAGCCAGGCGGCTGGCGCCCGACAAACCCATCCGGTATGTGATCAACACCCACGCGCATTTCGATCATGCCGGCGGCTTGCGCGCTTTCGTCGCCGAAGGCGCGGCCATCGTCACGCACAAGATCAACAAGAGCTATTACGAAAAAATTTTCAAAGACCCGCACACGCTGGTTCCCGACAGGCTCTCCCGGATGAATCCGCGGCCGAAGGTCAAAATCGAAACCATGACGGAGAAGAAAGTCCTGACCGATGGCGCGCACACCATCGAGCTGTATCACGTCGACGGCAGCACTCATAACGCGGGCATGATCATGGCGTATCTGCCGGCGCAGAAGGTGCTCATCGAGGCCGATGAGTTCAACGTCGGCCGGGCCAATGCGCCCGCTCCGGCGGTAGTCAATCCCTATCACGCCAACCTGCTGGCAAATATCGAGCGCCTCAAGCTTCAGGTCGACCGCATCATTCCCATCCACCTGCCGGGCGATAATCGAAAGGTGATGCTGGCGGAACTGAAAATTGCGGCGGGGAAGAACTAGCATGTTGCGAATGGAACGGTTGGCATGGCTCGCCGCGGCGGGTGTTCTCGGTCTTATGGCGCAGCCGCCCGCGCGCGGCGGCAGAGGCGGCGCCGGCGGCGGGCGCGGCGGCGGCGAATACCTGCCTTACTATCAGGCGCCGGTCGTCAAAGGCGGTCCCGTGGGCCGCACGCCCGAAGGCAAGCCCGATCTGCAGGGCTATTGGACTTCCCGCTTCAACCAGTCGGTCTACGATATCGAAGACCATCCCGTCGCCCGTCCCGGCATTCCCGCGGGTAAAGGCTCGATTGTCGATCCGCCGGGCGGCAAGATTCCCTATCAGCCCTGGGCCGCCGACAAGGCCCGCGACCTCCGCGAGCATCATATGTATCTCGAGCCCGAAGCCCACTGCTATCTTTCCGGTGTCCCGCATGAGGATTACGGCCCCTTCGGTTTCCAGATCATCCAGACCAAGGGCTACTTTGTCATGTTGTGGGAAGCCCGCCATGCGTATCGCATCATTCCCACCGACGGCCGTCCCCACATCGATCCCAAATACAAGCTCTTCGAGGGCGATTCCGTCGGCCGCTGGGAAGGCGACACGCTGGTGATCGATACCACCAACCAGAACGGCCGCGGCTGGTTCGACATGATGGGCAATTTCACCACCGAACACATTCACGTGGTGGAGCGCTTCACGCCCGTCGATTCCAATACCATCAACGTGGAAGCCACCATCGAGGATCCCACCATGTACACGCAGCCATGGAAGATCGCCGGAACCTTCGGCCGCAGGATTGATCCCGGTTATCAGCAGATGGAATTTGCCTGCATCGAAGGCAACGACGACCCCGGCCACTACGTCGAAGCCGAAGGCGGCAAGGCGAAGAAGAAATAGCCGGAGGGCTGCCTTGCGCCGGTTGACACTTTCTTTAAGCCCGTTTTACAATTCGGGCACCGAACTTGTTCAGGGGATTTCAAGTCGCGGGCAGCAGACTGCTCTTTGGTAGCGGGACCCGGAGGTTATCAAATGAAGACCAAGTACGCGATTGTGGCCGCGAGCGCCGCGCTGTTCGTAGCCGCTGTGCCTGTCATGGCACATCACTCCTTTGCTGCCGAGTTTGATTCGAGCAAGCCGATTGAAGTGAGGGGCACCGTCACCGCCATGGATTGGGTCAATCCCCACTCCCATCTTCGCTTCGATGTGAAGGCTGAGGACGGCACCGTCGAGCACTGGTCCGCCGAGTGCCTGCCTCCCAACGGTTTGTACCGGCAGGGATGGCGCAAAACCTCCGTCAAGGCCGGCGACGAGGTCGTCGTCAAAGGATTCAAAGCAAAAGACGGAACCAATTACATGTGGGCGCAATCGGTCACCACCGGCGATGGCAGGCGCTTGTTTGCCGGCTCGCCGGAAGGCCCCGGGGGCCCCACCGAAGCGCCACCCGCCGGCGAACCCAAGCAATAGGCTCAGGAGTTTTCTCGATGAAGCTTTACTTTACCGGCTTGCTCGTCGCGGCGGGGTTCGCTGTTTGCATTGGCCCCGCTGCCGCGCAGAAATACACGGCCCCGCGCACTCCCGACGGCCATGCCGATCTGCAGGGCATTTGGGAAGTGGCCAAGTCTCCCGACAAGGATCTGGAAGCCTCGAAGCTCATCATCGATCCCGCCGGCCACAAGATTCCGTACAAGTCCGAAGCTCTGGCGAAGAAGAAGGAGAACGCCAAAACCAGCGCCGCCAATGATCCGCTCGGTAAGTGCTTCATGCCCGGCGTGCCCCGCATCAACCTGCTGAGCTACCCGTTCCAGATCTTCCAGACCCCGGACTACCTGGCCATCGCCTACGAATACGTCCACAACTACCGCACCGTTTACATGAAGCGCGACAAGCATCTGCCCGACATCGATTTCTGGCAGGGCGATTCGATCGGCCATTGGGAAGGCGACACGCTGGTAGTCGACGTCGCCGACTTCAACGATCAGACGTGGCTCGATAAAGCCGGCGATTATCACAGCGATCAGTTGCACGTCGTCGAACGTTACACGCGCACCGGCCCCGATACGCTGCAATACGAGGCCACCATCGAGGATCCGCAGGTGTTCACGGCGCCCTGGAAAATCCGCGCCGAGATGAAGCGAAACACCAAGCCCAATGCCCGCCTCCTGGAATACGAGTGCGAGTATCTGGCCGACGAAGCGCCCCGGAAGTAGGCAGCCGGAGGTCCTGCATGAAACCAACGCTACGCCGGGTTCTGGTGGCTGCGGTCGCGGCGGGAACGCTCGGGGCGCCCGCGCCGGTTCTGCCTCAGGATGCGCCTCCCCCCGGCCGCGCGGCGCGAGGCGGCCGCGG
>DATGII010000166.1:0-2611 GCA_035295805.1 Bryobacteraceae bacterium
CTCGACCGGCGGGGCCGGCCCCGGCATCATCCGCATCACGTCGCCTGAGGGCAGGCTGCTCGGCACCATCAATCTGCCCATCTACGGCGGCGAGCCCAAGAGGCAGATCTGCGCAACGAACGTCGCATTCGGCGGTCCGGACGGCAGGACCCTGTTCATGGCGGGATGCGATTCCGTCTACACGATCCAGTTGAAGGCACCTGGGATCGTGCCGGCGCACGACGTGAACAAGTAGGAGCATATACTTGCCAACACGCCTATTGCAGGCCGCCAGTCTGCAGGGGTTCTCCCCGTGGCGCTCGCAGCACTCGTCGGCACCACAAGCATTCCGGGATGATCCCGAACGCCATCGGAGCTTAGCGACGCTGGCAACTCGACTTGTGCGGGAAAGTGTTCGGCTTCGTCAAGAGAACCCTGTCCGGAGCGAAGCGGACCCCTGGAGCGCGAATAGGGCTCCAGACATTGGTGGTTCACTGCCGGATTGCCGACGATCCACTCGAAGCTTGGCGTGGGCGCTTCGAACGGCAGGTGCGCGACCCAGTGCGCATCAAGCGCTCTGTCTCGCCAAACCCGCCAACGCCGCCTGACCTGACGCTGGCACCACTGCTCGGCGAGTCACTCCTCGCGGAGCGCGAGAATCGGGTCAACCCTGGTGGCTCGCAGCGCTGGGATCAGGCTCGCGAGTATGGCAACCACAATGAGGAGCAGCGCTGCTCCCGCTATGCTTACGGGGTCCGCTGGACTGACACGGTACAGCAGAGGCCCGATCAACGGGGCCGCCGCAAGGGCGATGACGAGCCCGGCGGCGATCCCCGATAGTGCCAGTAGCAAGCCTCGTCTCATTACCATCCGGAGCACGCCCTTAGGGTCGGCCCCCAGCGCCATGCGGATGCCGATTTCCCGGGTCCGCTGGGTGACTGAGTAAGCCATAACTCCATAAAGACCCACACCGGCGAGCACCATGGCCATGAGGCCCAGCACTCCCAGGAACAACGAGGCGAGCCGTGGTCCGAACCAGGCAGCCGAGATGTATTCCGAAAGGGCCATGGCCGTCAGGCCGGCCGAGTTGGGATCGATGGCCGACATCTCGCGGCGGAGTACGGGAACGAAACTGCGCGCATCGCGATCGGTGCGCGCGTAGAAGGCCACGCCGTTTTCGCCACTGCCGAAGTACACCTGATCGAAGCACGTATAGAAGTATGGTTCCGGCGCTTCAGACAAGTTTTGATACTTGCTGTCCTTCACCATTCCCACGATGGTGACCGGGTTGCCGCCTTCAATCTGCACCCGGTGCCCCACCGGGTCGCGCCCGTCGAAAAAGCGTCGCGCGAAGGATTCGTTGACGATCATGACGCGGGGCGCGTTCGGGTTGTCCTCAGCTTTGAAATCGCGCCCGGCGAGAAGCGGCATCCTCAGTACATCGAAGTAGCCGGGCGACACCGAGGCGTGATGCACGCCCAGGTTCTCGCCGCGCCTTGCCGCATACCCTTCTACCGTAATGTCGTTCCATTTCCCAAGCCCGAAACCGAGGGGAATCGAGTCGGAATAAGCGGCGCCGGTCACCCCAGGGGATTCGAGCAGGCGCTCGCGCAGTTGCCGCGAGAAATGCTGCTCCTCGCTGGGAGTGTAGTTGTTCGTCGCCAGAAAAAGACGGCTCACGGTCACGTTACGGTAATCGAAGCCGGCCGGCGTGCTCTGCAATCCGTAAAGGCTCCGGAGAAACAATCCCATCGTCACGAGAGCGGCGAGCGCCAAGGCCACCTCGGCGATCACCAGTAGCCCGGAGATTCGCCGCGAGTGCCCACTCTGGGTATCGCTTCTTCCTCCTTGTTTCAGTGCATCCACGATGCCGCGCCGCAGCGACTGAAACGCGGGCGGAAGACCGGAAATCTGAGCGGAAATCAAGCAGACCAGGGCGGCAAAAAGGAACACCCGCGCGCTCGGGTGGACGTTGATGTAAACCGGTATTCCCGTGGGCGGCGCGAGATACGCGGGGAGGTTCTGAAACCACACAGCGAGAGGCAACCCTGCAAGCGTCGCCAGAGCCGCCAGCAGGAGGCTTTCGGAAAATAACTGCCGCCGCAAGCGGCCCGGACCCGCGCCCAGGGCGAGGCGGATGCCGAACTCCCTCTGCCGGGATGCGGAACGAGCCAGAAGAAGATTGGCGACATTCGCGCAGGCGATCAGGAGCACGAGTCCGCACGCTGCGCCGAGGATGGCCATCGGCGAGGCCAAAATACTCGAGGCCCCCTCTTGTGCCTTCCAGATCGGTACGATCCGGGCGCCGACGCCCTCGTTGGTTCTCGGAAAGGCATCCGCAAGGCGCGCGGCAACCGTCGCCGCTTCGGCGCTTGCCTGCGAGAGGCTGACGCCGGGTTTGAGCCTGACGATGGCCCTGAATTGCCGTGCATTGCGGTCGCGTTCGCCGGCGAGTGGCGCCGGAACCCAGGCATCCAGCGCGACTCCCGGAAAATCGCCCCGAAATTCCGTAGGCGCCACGCCCACAATCGTGACTGGGTACCGGTTTATGTGTACGATGCGGCCGAGAATGGACGGGTCGCCATGGAAGTAGTTCTGCCACAGCCGGTAGCTGATGACCGCCGTGAACGCT
>DATGII010000167.1:0-16544 GCA_035295805.1 Bryobacteraceae bacterium
TCTGCCGAACGGCATCGCTCCGCTCGGCGCCTCGTTCATTAATCCGTTCCACTATCTGCAGAACAAGTTCACGGAAAGAGACGATCTGACGTGGATCAAGGGATCTCACACCATCAGCATCGGCGCTGCCTTCCGCCGCGAGCAGCTCAACCCGTACGCGTACACGTATTGGAATGGGTTTTACATCTTCACCAGCCTGCCGAACTTCCTGACCGGGAATCCGCTCTCGTTCACCGGCGCGCCCAACGGCGGAACCAATACGTATCGTGCCGAGCGCCTGATTTCCCTTGAGCCGTACATCCAGGACGATTGGAAGATCAGCAACCGGCTGACCCTCAATATCGGGCTGCGATACGGATTTGAATCAAACCCGATCGAGATTCACAACAACTTTTACAATGCGGTTGGACCTCCGTTTGGAACGGCATTCCAGAATGTGCCGCACGCGTACACGAGCAATCCTTCGGTCCACAACCTGGATCCCCGGGTCGGCATGGCATGGGATGTGGCGGGAGATCACAAAACGTCGGTTCGGGCGGGTTTCGGCATCTTCCACGACGTGTTCCAGACGTACACATTTTCATCGGCCTATCTAACCAATCCGCCATACAATACGACGAACCAATTTTTCTTCAATAACGATCCGAGCTGGCCGGTGCCGTTCGTTGGCGGTGGAACGCCGCTCCTGAGTCTGACGAATGGGACCTATTACGGCGTGCACACCACCCCATACACGATCGAATACTCGTTGAACATCCAGCGGGAACTGCCCAAGAACACTCTACTGACGGTGGGGTACGTGGGCAGCCAGGGAGTGCATCTGCTGGCTTTCCATGATTTCAACGCGCCCACGCCGACCCTCGACGCCAATGGCGTGATGCACTTCGCCACTCCCGACCCGGTTCAGAAGACCGCGTTTGGAACGCCCGTGATGAATCAGAATCCGCGGCCGAGCCCGGCCTTCGGCGCGCTGGATATGACGGACACGACCAGCCATTCGCACTACAATTCGATGCAGGTTGGCCTGCAACATCGCCTGTCGTCCAGCCTCGTATTCCAGTTGTCCTACACGTGGTCGCACTGTATCGACAGCGCGTACACATATGGCGGGTTGGGCTTCAACAACGTGTCGTCCGCAAATACGAATCCCTACAACTGGAACGCTGATGTCGGACCCTGCAGCTACGACCTCCGCCAGAACATCTCCGCCAACGCGGT
This sequence comes from Bryobacteraceae bacterium, assembly GCA_035295805.1. Classification (GTDB taxonomy): domain Bacteria; phylum Acidobacteriota; class Terriglobia; order Bryobacterales; family Bryobacteraceae; genus PSRJ01. The sequence continues at coordinate 1,219 of DATGII010000167.1, forward strand.
CTACCAGCTTCCGTTCAAAGGGAACCGCCTGAAGGAAGGCTGGCAGATCACCGCGGTTGAAGCGTGGCACACGGGCGTGCCGTTCTCGCTGGGCGAAGGCGACCAGGCGGATTTGGGGAACAATTTCGATAATCCGCGCCCGAACGTGGTCGGCGGGTGCAACGTCTATGCGAACCAGAATGTGCACCAGTGGTACAACCCGGCGTGCTTCACTTCGTCGGCATACGGCACGGTGGGGAACATGGGGAGAAACGCCTTGATCGGACCGGGCTTCTCCAACACGGATTTCGGTCTCATGAAGAGTACGAAGATCAGCGAGCGGTTCAATATCCAGTTCCGCGCCGAGCTGTTCAATATCTTCAACCACGCGAACTTCAACTTCCCGGCGACGGGAGTGTTCAACGCCGGATCGGCTCAGACCAACTACCAGGGCACGTTGAGCCCGACTGCCGGCCAGATCACATCGCTGGCGGTTCCGGGGATCGCGGGAGCGGCGCGGCAGACGCAGTTCAGTTTGAAGCTGTTGTTCTGATACGGAGCGAGCCTGTCAAGCGGATCTGCACGGGCGCGTCACCGCTGGTGATGATGATGCGCATCCTGCAGACCGAGGCGAGCGACGGTGTCGCCTTCGAAATCGAATTCGATGAGGACAGCGGGTTCGTCACCTACTACCCAGCCTGCGTGATTGGGTTCGACGGCGACAAATTGGGGCGCCTTGAATTCCTGGACGCAGCCATCCTGGAAGCGCACGTTGATCTGGCCTTTCACCATCATGCCGACATGGGCGTGGGGGCAAAATTCCTTGCCGAGCACGGGGCGGAGATGCGTGTCCCAGGAAAATCCGGGCGGGTAGATCATACGCTTGACGCGGACTGTGCCGGCGCGGGCAATGTCAACCTGCACGCCACCGACGGTGTGCTGCTCGTCGGAGCGCATGGGCGCTAAGAGTGGGTCGGCTGGGTTCATTCCGGTTGATTCTCCTAATCAAGCAGGATAGCAGCCGGGATTGCGGGAACAGGCGAGTGGGCCGCCTACGTGCTCATGACGGCGATTTGTTTGGTGATCAAGCCGCGCAAACGCTCGGGGTCGAGCTCGGGATGATTGCGCAGTTTGGGAGGGAGGGCAGGGGCGGTATCGGCGTCCTGGCGCTTCACTTCCGGGAAACCGAGCCAGTCGGCCATCTGACAGGAGATGCGAATCAGGTCAGGGGCGGTGCCGTTTTCGGGCGTGAACGCCTCATGGTGATTGGCCATAGAGCTTTGCAGCGTGTCGGGAAAGCCCCAGGTGCGGGAGACGAGGGCTCCGGCTTCGCAGTGATTCACGCCGAAGAGGACTTTTTCGAGCTTCATCGATTCGGGCATGTCCGCGAATTCCTTGGTCAGGATCTCACCATATTTTTTGCCTACACTGAGGAGCAGGCCGAGGCGGCCGAGGTCATGAACCAAACCGGCCGTGTACATGGCTTGAGAGCTGTAGACGCGTCCGAGAACCTCGGCGATGACGGCGGTGGCGGTGCTGTGAGCCCAGACGGCGCGGACGTCCTCCGTGTTGGGCAGGTTGCGGACGTACATGCTCATGGCAATGGTGAAGCCGAGCGAGCGCACGCGCTCAAGGCCGAGCAGGGTGAGGGCATGACGGATATTGTCAACGCGGGCGCGGAATCCGAACGCGGCCGAGTTGGCGACCATCAAAAGGTCAGCGGTGAGCGCGGGATCGGACTTGAACGCCTTTTCAAACTCGGAAATGGCGGTTTCGCTTTCTCCCGAAATGGTCAAGAGCTTCATGGCGGCCGGATGGAACGGGGGGAGCTTGGTCAAGCGATCGGAAACCGCGGAGTGCTCCTTGGTCGGAATGTCGGCCGTCGGCGACGTGGATGACACGGAAACTTGCAAAAGTCGGCCTCCTCCTAACGTGAATCCCGGAAGACTGACTTGATTTTGTGTGCGGACTGCCGTTTGCGTCAATGTTAACTCTGGTGCATGGGCGCGCAATTCGCGTTTGGACAACGGGCGGATGCTGACGTTAGTTGACAACGGCTTTCCTATCGGCCGCAGTACAACCACTAGTAATCTTGTGTGGCATCAGTGGTCGGCTTAAAGTCAGAGTCGAACCGGGCGCGGCCCGGATCGGCAGCCATGTCTGTGGCGTGGAGCGAGCGCGGCACCAGTGAACGCGGAGTTCCCAATTCAAAGCCGGAACCACGCATCCACCTGGCCGAACCGCGCAACAGCCCAACCGAGTTCCGGGAGGCGATCACAGACGAGCTCTCGCGGAATCCTTCGGTATTGGGCCGTCTGGTGGCGATCGCCTCGATGCGCGACGAGCAGAATGGAAGCTACCACCACAAGCTGGCCGCCAACTTCGGCAGCGAGGAGACCGACCGGACGCTGCGGCGGCTGCACCAGGATATATTCGTGACCTGGCTTAGCCTTCCGCTGCGCCAGCAACAAGCCGACGTAGTGATTTACCTGGGGGCGCTGGGAATCAAGGCCGAGTGGTTCGATTTTCGAAAGATGGGGAAGAGCTGTCTGCCGCCGTCGGCGACGCTGCCGGAACGGGACCTGTTTCTGCTAGACCTGGATTTGATCCAGGGATTGCTGCGCTACTAAAGCCGCTGGGCCGCCCTGGAACACATTCATGCGTCCCGAACGGCACGACCTTAGTTGACGTAGTTGGTGAGGGCCGCCGATGGAATGACTTCGTGCACTCCGCGCATGAACCCGATCGATTCGAGGAGCCCCAAGGTAAGGTCGAATGTGACGGGCTCGCAGTGCTCGGAGAGCCAGGTGCCGTCGACGAGATTGAACTCGAGGACGTCGTCGCTGTCCTTGGCCGCAACCCGGAGCCGGCTGCCCCGCAAGGAAATCAGCATTCCCTCCTGTACAATTCCGCTGGCGTATTTGATCAGCATTGTTTGCTTGCTCTACCAGCACTATCAACCCGAATCCGGTTGAGGCACCAGTGCCGCGCGTACTGCTGCGGTACCTGTTTCCGGCGGTACCCGGATTGCGGGGTACCTCGAACGTACGAACAGTACTTTGAAGCAAGGCGGGAATCGACGAAACTGCGGAAGTATGAACGGCGAAAGAATTTCCCGCGCTCAGTTGCTGCTGCAATATTATTCCGCTCTGGCGGAGCTGGAAGAGGAAGGGCGTCTGTTGGCGTCGGATGGCGCCCTGCGCGTCCGCGCGGCGCGGGGTAACGCGCAGATGGAGGCGATCCGCCAGCCGATGGTACTGCAGAACGAGCTGCGGGCTACGGCGTAAGACGGCGTCAGTCTTCGAGGACGTCCTGTGCTGCTTTATAGCGGGCCATGGGGTTCTCGGGCTCCGGTGGCTGAGGCCACTTGATGAGAACCAAGGCAGCGAGGGTGGGGATCAGCACGACGCTTGCGAGCACGATATAGGAGTAGGGCGCCCATTTATCCATGAAGTCTCCCGCGGCGCTGAACGCGCCGAGAATGAAGTCCCGAGACTTCGATGACAAGAACAAAAAAAATAGGGCAAACAGGATTGTGCCTAAGTACGCCATACGGGCAAAAGTTAGCATGTTTTTCCCGGGTGCTACTACCAGGGTTTTTCCGGGTGTAAGTTAGTCGGGATATGAGCGGGGATATACCTTGGGCAGTATACGGGCGTTTGCCTTTGGGATCAGTTGACCCCGGCGGGGCGGTCTTCGGCGCGCTCGAGCACGATACTCTGCAAAGAATCCAAGGCCTCTACCACGCGCTCGACGAGGTCGTCGGTTTGAGCGAGCGCGGTGCGCGCCGATTCGAGGGCGTCGGCCTGCGAACGAACGGTCTGTTCCAGAGCGTGTAGTTGCAGCGCGGCGCTCTCGGCAAAATCAGCGGCCTGTTTCCGAACGGACTCGGTGGTAGCTTCGGTGCGGGTGATGCGCTCGGTGGCGGTTTGGAGCAGCAATTCGGTGGCGGCCACGCGTTCGGAGGGAACGGAGCCGCGTTCCTCGAGGGTGGAGATGCGCGGATTCAGCTTCGATACCGCCTCTTCGGAGCGCTTGGCGCCTTCCTGCGCGGCCGTGACGTTAGCGGCGAGGGTGCAGAGATGGGCCTGAATGGCCTGCATCGATGCGGTCACGGCCTGCTGGAACTCCGCGATGGTCTTATCTTGAGCGTCGCAGCGGGCTGCGAGGGCATGCTGGACTTCGGTGCGAACCAGCGCAGCGACGTTTTCGCGCTGTAGGGGCGACTCCGGGCGGCGCGCGGTCACGGTGAGCAGCCTTAGCTCCAGCTGGGCTTTCTGAATTCGCTGCCAGCGGAGAGATGGATCTTTGGCCAGGCAATTGGCAATCAGGGCATCCAGGCGGGGATTACCGGTGGGGGGAGCCGGGGTATTGAAGACAGCGGCAGTGAGCGCCTCCGGTGTCGCGCCCTCGAACGGCGGCCGGCCCGTGACCATTTCGAACAGAATCGAGCCGAAGGAGAAGATATCGGAGCGGGCGTCGGCGACGCGGCCGCGGAGCACTTCGGGGGCGGTGTAGGGAGTAACATCCCGCTGCGGACTCTGCACTGCCGCCAGACTTACTCCTGAAGAAGTGATTTCGACGCGAGAAGGGGTAAGTGCACCATAGACCTGTCCGTTATCGTGGAGCTTGCGGAGCGCCTCGGCGAGGTTCATGGCCAAACGCAGGGCTTCGGCGGCTGCGAGTTTGCCTTCGTCCAGGCGCTGCGACAAGGTCCGGGGTTCGATGCTCATGAAAGATTCTTATAGATGAGTGCGGAACGGGCGCACCGGTTCTCATCTTTGATTCTGGCCCAGGCTCAGGGGACAGCAAACACTGGCTTTCGTTATGGGCCGGAGCGGGGAGCCGCGCGAGCCCGGAGGTTTGGTATACTCGATTTTTATGACAGCTGCCATCGCCGCCCGGCATCATCATCACCATCATGCCTATAAGCGGCGAACGGTGTCCTGAGTTCCAATAAAACAATTCAGAAAGGACGCCCGCTGCGGTCTGGCGGGCTTTTTTATTGCATTTTCCATGAACCTGGATTTTCAGAAGGCGGATGGGCTGGTGACAGCGGTCATTCAAGACCACGCGAGCGGGCGCGTCCTCATGGTCGGATACATGAATGAGGAAGCGTTCCGCAAGACGGTCGAGAGCGGGTATGCCACGTTTTACAGCCGCTCGCGACAGAAGCTGTGGCTCAAGGGCGAAAGCTCGGGGCACCGGCTGGTGGTGAAGGAGATTTCGACCGACTGCGACCGGGACGCGCTGCTGGTGAAGGTGGAAGCGCTGGGGCCGGGCGTTTGCCATGAGGGTTACGAGAGCTGCTTTTTCCGGCGGCTCGAAGACGGCGCCTGGCGGGTCGTCGATAGACAGACTTACGATCCCAACGCGGTCTACGGAGGTAAGGAATGAAACTGAAGCTGGGAATCCCGAAGGGGAGCCTGGAGACCGCGACCATCGACCTGTTCCGGCGGGCGGGGTTTACGATCACTACCAGCAGCCGCTCCTATTTTCCGGGGATCGACGATCCGGATATCGAGTGCATGCTGATCCGCGCGCAGGAAATGGCGCGCTACGTGGAAGACGGCATTCTGGACGCGGGGCTCACCGGGCGCGACTGGGTGGAAGAGAACAAAGCGGATGTGACGGCGGTGGCCGACCTCATCTACGCCAAGCAGAGCTTCGGAAAGGTGCGGTGGGTGCTGGCGGTGCCGGAGGCGTCGGCATTCCAATCGGCGAAGGATCTGCAGGGCAGGATCATCGCGACCGAACTGGTGGAGACTACAAAGCGCTATCTGGCGTCGCACGGGGTGGCGGCGAAAGTGGAATTCAGCTGGGGGGCTACCGAAGTAAAACCGCCGGTACTGGCGGATGCGATTGTCGAGGTGACAGAGACGGGGTCCTCGCTGCGGGCCAATAAGCTGAAGATCATCGACACGGTGCTCGAATCGAATACGCAGCTGATCGCCAACAAGGATTCTTGGAACGACGGGTGGAAACGGCGCAAGCTGGAAGACATGAAAATGCTGCTGGAAGGGGCCATCAACGCGCTGGGCAAGGTGGGGCTGATGCTGAACGTGCACAAGCAGAATCTTCAAGCAGTCCTTAATGTTTTGCCGGCGCTGAAGCGGCCGACAATTTCGCACCTCAGCGACGACGAATGGCTGGCGGTGAATACGATTCTGGATGAATCGACGGTGCGGGACATCATTCCGCGATTGAAGCAGGCGGGCGGGCAGGGCATTGTGGAGTACCCGCTCAACAAGATCGTGCTGTGATCCGGATCCTCAATAGCGGGCGGGTGGGACGGTTGTTGGCGCGCAGAACCGCGCGTTTGGCGCAGGCCGAGGCGGTGGTGCGTCCGATTCTCGAATCGGTGCGGAAGCGCGGCGACCGGGCGCTGATGGAATATGCACGGCGGTTCGATGGGCTGGACCGCCGGAGCGTGCGGGTGCCGAAAGCAGAGCTGAAGGCGGCGGAGCGGCGGCTAAAACCGGAATTTCGCAAGGCGGTGGAGACAGCGGCGGCGAACATCCGCGCGTATGCGGAGCGCCAGATGCCCCGGGAATGGATGGTAACCACCGGGGCCGGGCTGCGGCTGGGGCAGGTGGTGCGGCCGCTGGACACGGTGGCGGCCTACATCCCCGCGGGACGTTATCCGCTGCCGTCGACAGTGATGATGACGGTGGCGCCGGCGCAGGCGGCGGGCGTGCCGAACATCTGCATCGCGTCACCTAAAGCGGTACTTGAGGTTTTCGGGACGGCCGCAATGCTTGGGGTGGATCGCGTATTTCAGATGGGAGGGGCGCAGGCGATTGCGGCCTTCGCCTACGGAACGCGAACGGTGCCGCGGGCAGACCGCATTGTCGGGCCCGGAAACATCTACGTAGCGGCGGCGAAGAAGCTGCTGGCAGGTGAAGTAGGAATCGATTTCGTAGCCGGGCCGACCGAAATTCTGATCATCGCGGCGGATGGCGACGCGCGGTACTTGGCCGCGGATATGCTGGCGCAGGCGGAGCATGACGCGGACGCCTCGGCGGTTCTGCTGACGACGTCAAAACGCCTGGCCGCGGCGGTGGCGGCGGAAGTGGAGCGGCAACTGAGGGCGTTGCCGACCGGTAAGGTGGCGGCTAGGGCAATCGCGGCGAACTCGGCGATTGTGTTGGTGCGATCGCTGGACGAGGCGGTTGAGATTTCGAATCGGATGGCGCCGGAACACTTGAGCATTCCCAATGAAGAGCTGCTCGAAACGGTGCGGCACGCCGGAAGCGTCTTCATCGGGCCGTTCAGCCCCGAAGCGGCAGGAGATTATGCCTCGGGTCCGAATCACGTGCTGCCGACCAGCGGCGCGGCGCGGCAACGCGGCGGGCTGGCGGTGACGGATTATTTGAGAGTGATCTCGGTGCAAGAACTGTCGGCGGGGGCGCTGCGGCGGCTCGCGCCGGCGATCACGACGTTGGCGCGGGCGGAAGGGCTGGAGGCGCACGCGCGCTCGGTGGAGGTGCGAACTGGGAAGTGCTAAAGCTGTGAAGCTGCCGAAAGGGGCGATCAAGCCGCGGCCGGCGGTGCTGGGGATGGCGCCGTACTCACCGCCAACGGCAGGCCGCGCGGACAAGCTGCGCCTGGATTTCAACGAGAACACGGTGGGCTGTTCTCCGCTGGTGGTCACGGCGCTGAAGCAACTGTTGGAGTCCGGAGCGCTGGCGGTGTATCCGGAATATGGCGAAGCCAAGCAGGCGATCGGCCGCTACTTTCACGTGCCGCCGGAACAGTTCATTTTCACCAACGGAACCGATGAAGCAATTCAGGTGTTCGTCAATACGTACGTGGACGATGGCGATGAAGTGGTCCTGCTGAAACCGTCGTACGCCATGTACCGGTTTTATTCGGAGGTAGCGGGGGCGAAGCTGCGCGAAGTGGAGTACCCGCGGCCGGCGATGGAATTTCCGCTTCAGGCGGTGCTGGACGCGATTACGCCGGAGACCCGCGCCGTGATTCTGGCGAATCCGAATAACCCGACCGGCACGGGCGTGGGGTTGCTGGGAATCGAACGGATCGTCCACCGGGCGCGCAAGGCGGTAGTGCTGGTGGACGAAGCGTATTACGAATTTGCGGGAGTAACGGCGTTGACGGAAATCGAGCGGCTGCCGAACCTTTTTGTCTCGCGCACCTTTTCGAAAGTGTTCGGGATGGCAGCGATGCGGTTGGGCTGCCTGTTTTCGCACCCGGCGAACATCGAGTTCCTGCACAAGGCGCAATCGCCCTACAGCGTGAATACGCTTGCAGTGCTGGCGGCGCAAGCTGCAGTGAGCGATGAGGGTTACATCCAGAACTATGTGGCGGAAGTGCTGGCGGCGCGCGAAGTGCTGTGTGTCGGGCTGGAGAAGCTGGGTATCGGGTATGTGCCGAGCTCGGCAAATTTCGTGCTGGCCAACCTCGGCGACCGTGCAATCGAAGTGCGGGACGCGCTTCGGGAGCAGGGGATCCTGGTGCGCGACCGCAGCTATGAAGCGCCGGGTTGCGTGCGCATGACGGTCGGGACACGCGAGCAGACGCGGCGGCTCCTCGCAGCCTTGGAGGAAGTTTGGCGACGATGACGACTCCGACCCTGGTCTTCGATATGGATGGCGTTCTGGTGGATGTGACCGAATCCTATCGCGAGGCGATCGCGCAAACCGTCGAGCATTTTACCGGCGCGCGCATCAGCAATGAAGAGATCCAGGGATACAAAAACCAGGGCGGCTGGAATGACGACTGGCAGCTCTCGCACCACATCGTGAAAAAGGCTGGAATCGCAACCGAATTCGGAGTTGTGAAGGAATACTTTCAATCGATTTTCTCGGGCCAAAGCGGTCTCATCATGCGCGAGAAATGGGTGGCGCAGCCGGGCCGGCTTGAAAAACTAAACCGAAGCTTTAAGTTTGCCTTATTCACCGGCCGCCCGAAAGCGGAGGCCGAATTCACGCTACGGCGCTTCGCGCCGGAACTGCTGTTCGATCCGATCGTTGGGATGTACGAGGTGACGAAACACAAGCCGGAACCCGAAGGGCTGCTGCAGATTCAATCGCTAACGAGCGGCTGCAAACTTTACTACGTGGGGGATACGGTAGACGACGCCCGCTGCGCGCGGGCGGCGGGCGTTCCGTTTATCGGCATCGCGGCGCCGGAAAATCCGCGCTATCTCGACCTGGTCTTTCTGTTCCAGGCGGAGGGCGCGCAGGCCATCGTAGACGACATCAACTACTTGGAAGAGGTCTTCGCGGCATGAGGCGGGCGGCGATCGAACGCAATACCAAGGAAACGCAAATCGCGGGACGTCTGACCGTCGAAGGCCGCGGGCGGTATAAAATCGCGACCGGCATCCGGTTTTTCGACCACATGCTGGAACTGTTCACCAAGCATGGGGGGTTCGATCTCGATTTGCGCGCGACTGGCGATCTGGACGTAGATCAGCACCACACGGTGGAAGATGTGGGGATTCTGCTCGGGCAGTTGTTCGCAGCGGCGCTGGGCAATCGCAAAGGAATCAATCGCGCGGGGTATTTTGTGATGCCGATGGACGAGACGCTGGCTGTGGTGGCGGTGGATCTGGGCGGGCGGCCGGCGCTGGTCTACAAAGACCTGGTGAAAGTCCGGGTGGTGGGCGATCTGCAAACCGAGCTGGTAGAAGATTTCTTCGGCGGATTCGTCAACCATGCGGGGGCCAATCTGCACGCGAAGGTGCTCTACGGCCGGTCGAATCATCACAAAATCGAAGCCGTGTTCAAATGTTTTGCCCGGGCCATGAAGTATGCCTGCTCCAAGGACGCCCGATTGAAAGACCAGCTGCCATCCACTAAGGGGCTACTATGATTGCGATCTTCGATTACGGAGCCGGCAACCTGCGGTCGGTGCAGAATACGTTGGGCGCGCTCGGGTGGGAGTATCAGCTGGTGCGGGACGCGGCTGGGCTCCAGGCGGCGCGGAAGATCATCTTGCCCGGAGTCGGGCATTTCGGGCAGATGATGCGCGCGCTGGATGCGCTCGGCGTACGCGCGGCGATGCTGGAGCGGATCGCGGCGGGGGTGCCGTTTCTGGGGATTTGCCTGGGGTTACAGGCACTATTTGAAACCAGCGAGGAAGCGCCGGAAGTGCGCGGGCTGGGCGTGTATCGAGGCTCCGTGCGGCGGTTTCCGCCAGATGCGCGCGTGCCACACATGGGGTGGAATGAACTGGTTGCGCGCGCCGAATCCAAGCTCGTACGTAATCTGGCGGCGCGGCCATTTGTGTATTTCGCGCACAGTTACTACGTACCTGAGGACGAGCGGGCGGCGGCAACCTGCACGTACGAAGTGCCGTATACGGCGGTGCTGGAGTGCGGGAACGTGTATGGCGTGCAGTTTCATCCGGAGAAGTCGGGCCCTGTGGGATTGCAGATCGTGCGGAATTTTTTGGAGCTGCCGTGCTAGCCAAGCGCATCATTCCCTGCCTGGACGTCACGGGCGGGCGCGTGGTGAAGGGCGTCAACTTCGTGAACTTGCGCGATGCGGGCGATCCGGTGGAACTGGCGGAGCGCTACAACCGGGACGGCGCCGATGAGCTGGTCTTTCTCGATATCACCGCTTCCAGCGATGCACGCGAAATCATGGCGGACGTGGTGGCCCGCACGGCGCGGCAGGTGTTTATTCCGCTGGCCGTGGGCGGCGGCATTCGGTCAATTGCCGATGCGCGGCGGATTTTGATGTCGGGCGCGGACAAGGTTTCCATCAACACGGCGGCGGTGCGGCGGCCGGAGCTGATTACGGAACTGAGCAACGAGTTCGGCGCGCAGGCGGTGGTACTGGCGATCGATGCACGGCGCCACGGAACGGAGGAGTGGCACGTCTATACCCGCGGCGGCCGCGACGACGAAGGCCTGGACGCAGTGGAATGGGCAGCACGCGGGGAAGCTCTGGGCGCGGGCGAAATCCTGCTCACGTCGATGGATACCGACGGCGTACAGGACGGCTTCGATTGCGCGCTCACGCGCGCCGTCTCGAACGCCACCCATATTCCGGTAATCGCCAGCGGCGGGGCGGGGAAGCCGGAGCATTTCGTGCGCGTGCTGACGGATGGCTGCGCCGACGCGGCCCTGGCCGCTTCTATCTTTCATTACGGAACCTATACCGTGAACCAGCTCAAAGAAGAGTTGGACCGGCGCGGCGTTCCGGTGAGGACCACGGCGTGATCTTTCCGTGCATAGACCTGATGGACGGCAAGGTGGTCCAGCTGGTGCAGGGACGCGAAAAGGCGCTGGAAGGCGATTCACCGGAAGAGATGCTGCGGCGGTTCGAAGCGTTTCCGGAGATTCAGGTGATCGACCTGGACGCCGCGATGGGCCGCGGCTCCAACGACGAACTCATGCGGATGCTTGCGTCTCGAGCGGCAACGCGAGTCGGCGGTGGGGTGCGGACACTCGAGCGCGCCCGCACGCTGGTCGAGCAGGGCGCGCGCAAAGTGATTGTAGGTACGTCGGCGTTTGCCCAAGGCGGCATCAACACACAATTCCTCGCCGCAGTACGCAACGCGATCGGGCGGGAACGGCTGCTGGTGGCGCTCGATTCGAAGGAAGGGCGCATTGTGGTGAAAGGCTGGCGGGAATCCACGAATCTCGCTGCCGAGGCCGTGCTGCATTCGCTCGAGCCATATTGCTCGGGCTTCCTGTGCACGTATGTGGATAAAGAAGGCATGCTGCAGGGCACCGATCTTGACTGGTTCCGGCGGCTGCGCGCGGCGACTGCTCTGGAGCTGACCGCCGCCGGCGGGATCACGACCCTGGAAGACGTTCGTGCGCTGCTCGCGATGAACGTTCACGCGGCGCTGGGAATGGCAATCTATACCGGCAGGCTGAGCTTGTCGGAACTGGCCTCACTGGCGAAGACTGGCGCGGCATCGCCGAGCCAGTGATCCAGAGTGCGAGCCAGAGCCAGAAGGCACACCGGCTTGGCGAGGCGGTCATCGATCGAGATCGATGCTGTTTTCCCATCGTGGTGGTTCATGGCAACGATTGGAATGCAACCGGTCTCGAGCCGCCGGATGCCTCGCACGGTTTCGGCGGCATTCTGCATTTCGCAGTCCACGAGAACCAGATCGAAGGGTTTGCGGTGCCACGTTTCCAGGGCCTCCGAGTTGCACGAGACAACTTCACCGTAGTAGCCCAAGGTGCGAACGCCCCAGAGGATCGCCACTTGAGCCGCAAAATCCGGATCCAGGATCAGAACGCGCTTGCCGGGATGCGCGGCACGCAGCAACAGGGGACTGTCGCATAGGGACGGCGGCGTGGCGGCGGCCGGCTCCACGGCCGTTACCGGGATCGAAAACCAAAAGGTCGAGCCGCCGCGCGGTTCGCTCTCCGCGCCCAGGCGGCCGCCCATCCGCGCGACCAGGCGACGGGCTACCGCCAGGCCGTGTGCGGAATCCGAACCGGCCGATTCATCCGATCTCAGCAATTGGTGGAGCAACTCGGCATCGATGCCGGCACCGGTGTCATAAACGCTGAAGCGCACCTGCCAGCAGACGGCGGCATCGGTTTCGGGCGCAACTTCGAGGCGGACGGCTCCTTCGTCTGTGAATTTCACCGCGTTGTCGAGCAGAATTTTGAGGACGAGGTCGATGCTGGAGCAGTCCGCGCAAATGGCCGGAGGGAGGCCCGGGGAGACGGCGGTCGTAAAATGCAAGCCCTTGGTTTGGGCGAGTGCCGCGAAAGCCTGCGCGTGGTGGGCCACTAATTGGGAGGGGCGGAATGCAACTTCCGCAGAATCCGGTAAGGGCTTCGGAGTCACCCTCCCGTACCGGAGTGCGGGTGCGGGGATCGGCTTGCGCGCGCAAACCCGGCGGCAATGACGAAGCCAAACGAGCAATCCGCAGACGGCGGCCAGAGCCACGCCGGCGAGCGCGGCAACCAGCCTCAGGGTATCGAGCCACTCGGCGTACACATCTGCTTATCGGCGCCCGGGCGGCAGTATTTTAAGGGAAATGGGCTTAAATGGCTTCCAGCTCTTCTTCCAGCATCTGCTTTTGGGCCAGCGAGGCATAGTAGCCGCCCTGGGCGATCAACTCGGCATGGCTGCCTTGCTCTACCCTGCGGCCCCGCTCCAACACAACAATCGTATCGGCCTGGCGCACCGTCGAGACGCGGTGCGAAATCAGAATGACGGTGCGGCCGCGCATCACACCGGCGAGGTGGGTCAGGATGCGCTCTTCGGTCAGGGTGTCGACGCTCGAGAGGGCGTCGTCCAGAATCAGGATGCGCGGATCACGCAAGAGGGCGCGGGCGATTGCGGTGCGCTGCTTCTGGCCGCCCGATAAAGTGATACCGCGCTCGCCCACCATGGTGTCATAGGCTTCGGGAAAGCCTTCGATATCGGGGGCGAGGCCCGCTAATTCCGCGGCGCGGCGGATCTGCTCCGCGGTCGCCCCTTCCACGCCGAATGCGATGTTTTCCGCAATCGTGGCGCTGAACAGGAAGGTCTCCTGCGGAACGAATCCGATGTGGCGGCGCAGTTCGGCGGGATCCAGGCGCCGCAGGTCATGGCCGTCCAGCAGCACCATGCCTTGGCTGGGATCTGTCAATCGCGGCACCAAGCTGACCAAGGTGCTCTTACCAGACCCGGTATGGCCGACTACTGCGACGGTACTGCCCGGCGCAATTCGGAGGGTTATGCGATCGAGCGCCGGGCCGGAGCCGAAATCCATGGTCACTGCGCGGAACTCGATTTCGCCGCGTACCGCGGTCAGCGGCATTGGGTCGGCGGGCACGGCGATCGAAGGCCGCTCCCGCATGATCTGCACGATGCGTTCGAGCGAAGCGGTTCCACGCTGCATCAGATTGATGACCCAGCCGAGCGCGATCATCGGCCACACCAACATGCCCATGTAGGTGTTAAACATTACAAAGCTGCCAACCGAGATGCGGCCGAGCAGCACTTGATAGCCGCCCACCCAAAGAACGACGAGAAACGTCACGCCGATCAAGGATTCGAGCAGCGGCTGGAAGACGCCCTGGATGCGCACCAGTTTCAGGTTCTGCGCAATATATTGCCGGTTTAATTCTTCGAAGCGTTGCAACTCGGCGCGCTCCTGCGCGAAGGCGCGCACCATGCGCACGCCGGAGAGGTTTTCCTGCACGCGGCTCGAGATATCGGAGAACATCGCCTGGATGCGCTCGAACCGCGCGTGGATTTGGCGGCCGAAATAAATAACGGCCGCGCTGACGGCGGGAGCGGGCAATATCGAGAAGAACGCCAGGCGCCAATCGAAGAAAACCATGATCGCGATCGCGAGGACAAACGTCAGACTGGTTTCGGTCCAGTACATGATGCCGGGGCCGAGCATCATGCGGACGGCATTCAGGTCATTGGTGGCGCGCGCCATGATGTCGCCGGTGCGCGTACGCTGGTAATATTCGGGGGAGAGGCCGACGAGGTGGGCGAACAGGTCGTTGCGCAGATCGTATTCGACGTCGCGCGAGATGCCGATGATGATGACGCGCATCCAGTATTGGAAGACGCCCTTCACCAGCGCCAGCAGGACCAAGTACAAAGCGAAGCGGACGAAGACACGGCTGCCGCGGCCATACGTGAGAGCGTCGATCGCGCCGCGGATCATCAGCGGCTGCGCCGCCTGGGCGAGGTCCTTGATGACCAGGCAGAATATGCCGAGCGCCATGCCCCAGCGGTAGCGCCACAGATAAGGTTTCAGCGGTGATAGCGAGCGCCACATGAGCTAACGACCGGTCGCTTGTTTTGGGAGTGAGCGGAACCGCGAGGCGCCACCGACTACTTCTCGTCCGTGGAGTTCTTCTGATCGAGGTTGCCGACCGTCTTCAGACGCTGGTACAACCGCTCGACCTCGGCTTCGTCCTCGGGACGCAGAATGCGGTAGCGTGGCGAGGCCACCTGTTTGCGCTCGACGCCGGGAGCGAGCAACTCGCCCCAATACTGGCGGTAGGGAATGCCGTCGATCAACGCGTCGCTCGAGAACCGGCGGAGATGCCGGAGAAGGCTGTTGCAGGAATCCAGATCGCCCGGATAAATCAACATGAGGCGCGTATCGTCGTAGAGAGTCAGCCGAACCACCAAGGGGGAAATCCAGCCGGTGCGATCGAGGCGCCGGATATCCATCCACGGGATGTGGCGGTTACCGATCGAGACGTAGCCTTCGTGAAGTTCAATCGCGGGCCGGAACGCCATCGCAAACAGGAGCGCGGCAGTAAGCAAAAACAAAACCGCGGGAATGAACGCCAACGGCAAACTGAAACCCAGCCAGCCCGACAAGGCAGCCAATACCACCGCGGTAACTGCAAACCATATCCAGTGGCGCGCGGGCAGGTATCGGGTCATTGG
>DATGII010000168.1:0-2156 GCA_035295805.1 Bryobacteraceae bacterium
GTGAGCGTGGCTTCATCGCTCGAGGGAGCCCCGGTTTTTCGCAGAAATCCGGCCTTCATGTGGGTGGTGTAGGCGACGAGCGTGTTGCCTTCCCACCTGCCGGTCGTGAATCCGGCGCGGGTATGCTCCGCGTATTGCGACGGGTGCGGCCGGCCATCCATCCAGATGGTCATCGGCGCGCGGTCTTCCCATGCCCCGATCACATAGGCGATCACGCTCCCCTTGAGCGGATCGTTTTCGCTCCAGATTCTAAGACCGAACGGCCCTTGCACCATATAGAACGCAGGCCAGCCCTGGCACTGACGCTCGACCATGGAGAGCTGCGACTCGGAGTAGCTGAGCGCCCGAATTCGGCCTTCCTCATTTAAGGGAATGCCGGTGAAATCGACCGGGAGGCCGTCGCCCGAAAGGAACTCGTGATTGCGAGCCGCCCAGGAACCGGTGATGTCGAACTGCGCGGCGGCAGTCCCGCACGCTAACAGGCAAAGGACCGCGGGGGCGAGTAGCGAACGCGCGGAACGGCTCATCGGGCGGTGCATGGCGTGGGATCCCATTTCGAACCGTCGGCCTCCTTCTTGAATTGCGAACTCGTGATGAACGGCTGCTGAAGATATAGCGGATCATCCACGATCGTAGAGACCAGCATCACCTGGCCGCCGCCCGGGAGGGGCGCGACATCGAAGTATTCCGTCACGGCGGCGTTCTCACTGTACGGGACGCCATTCTTGCGCAGATAACCGGAGCGGAGGTTGGCAGTCACAACCTTCAGCGCGCCCGCGTCCCACTGCGCGGTGGAATAGCCCTGCCACGTCCGGGCGCCGGGCGATGGCGGGCGGGCGCCGAAATGGAAGAGGCGGGTCTGCATGCCGGCGTCGGTATCCACCCGCAAAGTATTGTCGTCCTGCCACGTGATATGAAACCGCGCCGGCAGGCGCATGACGGCGCCGGCTCCATACGCCTTGCACTGGTTGCCGGCCGCTTCGTCGGCCGCCGGATCCCAGGCGTCGGCGATCTTCCGCGCCTCCGGAGTCATGGGTACGGCCTGGTAATCGCCCTTGCGCGGCGTGATCATGCGGAAGCGCCAGTCCTCGGTCACGAATGCAACCCAATAGCCTGTCAGGTCGAGCGGAGCGGCCGCTGCGGCGGAAGACCGCTCCGGCGCGCCCGCGCGCGGCTGTGCGGCGGTGGATGACAGAGCGACCACCGCAAGTATGAAGGGGGCTCTCATCTCCCTTTCTCATTCACGCTGCGATACACGGCCTCGACAAAATCTTCCGTAGTCCACGGGCCCGTATCCGCGCCGTACCGGCGAGTGTAACCGCGTGCCGGGTTGGCGGCTTTGACCTGCTCCAGCGTCAGGCCCTCTTTCTTCAAATCACGCACACGATCGCGAATGGTGGTTACCATATCCCGGTAGTCGACCACGTCCAACTGATCACAGATTCGCCCATGGCCCGGAATGATCAGCGTGCCCGCCTCGCGGGAGACGATCGGTACGGAGGGAATCGCGGTGTCGACCAGCTTCTGCAGTGCGGCAATTTCTCCGGAAATGGTGCCGCCTCTGGAGATATCAACGACGGGGAAGTGTCTCGTGTCCAACACATCACCGGCCAGCATCACGTCGGAGCGCCGGAAGAACACCATGGCATCACCATCGGAGTGAGCCGCGGGTGCGTGAAAAATCTCAATTCCCTCATCGTTGAGGTACATGTATTTGCGCGGCTGGTTGAAGGTTTCGGTGGGCCACGCATCCACAGGGAAAGAGGAAGGCTGCGCGCGCGTTCCACTCATTCTGGTCAGCACCTGCTCGACGGAAAGAATCGAAGCGGCTCCTCCGAGGAAATTCGCGGCCACACCGGGGCCGACGCCCGGCGTGAACAGCGTCTGCCCGGCTTTGGCGACGATCTCGTTGCCGCCCACATGATCCGGATCGGCGCTGGTGCTGATCACGTAGCGAATCGGTTGTTTCGTGATCTTTTGAATCGCCGCAACGACGGAATCAGCGCCGGCGGCTGAACCGGAGTCGACCACGACGACGCCGTCGGTTCCCACCTGAACTCCGATATTCCCGCCGGCGCCGGCGATCATGTAGAAATCCGGTCGGAGTTGTAAGACCTCCAGCCTGGCGCCGCCAGCCGGCTGCGCCATGGAGATGG